>CABXMS010000038.1 GCA_902513415.1 uncultured Pelagibacteraceae bacterium | reverse complement strand
AACAGACTTAGTACCACTGGCAATTGAAAACTAAGACCAAAAGCAAATATTAATTTCATTACTAATGATAAATATTCATTTACTTTAGCTTCAAGTTGAATTGGTAAACCAGTATTCAAACCAGAGCTTTCAAATGATAAAAAAAATTTGATTGCTAATGGCATAATCAAATAATAAACAAGCATGCCACCAAGTAAAAATAATATGGGAGTAATTATTAGGTAAGGCATAATTGCTGATTTTTCATGTCCATATAATCCAGGTGCAATAAATTTCCATACTTGAATCAAGATAAATGGGCTTGTAATGAAAAATGCTGCAAAAAATGAAACTTTTAAATAAGTAAGAAATGTTTCCTGCAAAGCAGTAAAAATTAATCTTCTCTCGAGACCTTTTTCATTAACAGCTTCTGCATATGGTTGAACTAAATAACCATATATATATTCAGAAAAATAATAACAAATAACAAACAAAAATAGTAAAAAAATTAATGAATTTATCAATCGTTGTCTTAGTTCAACAAGGTGACTGACAAAACCACCATCATTTTTTTCTTTATTCATCAGAATTATCTTTTTTTGATTTTTTAACTGTATCGGTTGTGTTTATTTCTAAATCTTTGTCATCTAAAACTGTAATTTCTTTTTGCACATCATTGATATATTTTTTTATTGAACCAATCCATGATCCAATTTTTTTTAACATGAATGGAAAATCTTTTGGGCCTATTACAATAATTGATACAGCTACAATAATTAGTATTTCAAACCAGCCAATTTGTGGCATTTGAATTATTCTTTATTATTATTATTATTATTATTATTTGAATCTTGATTTGTTGAATCTTGATTTGTTGAATCTTGGTTTTCAGAAATATTTTTTGGTGGATTTTCATCTACATCAGTAGACATTCCTTTTTTAAAACTTTTTATTCCTTTGGCAACATCACCCATAAGACTTGAAATCTTACCTCTCCCAAAAAGTAAGACAACTAAAATTACAACTATTGCTATCTGCCAAAAACCTATACTCATAGTTTGTTTATATCTCTAATATATTCATTTTAAAAGTAACTTTTTACTCCTTATCATCATTTTTGAGTGTACTACTAAGCATTTCATCAATATCAGAATAGATATTATCTTTTTTTTCATCTTGTTTTTCTTTATAAAATTTACCTGTTCCAAAAATAGTTGAATCAACAGCTGTAGTGTCAATTAATCCAGCAGAACCAAGTTCCTCTACAGTTGGTAGATCTGATAATTTTTTTAAACTAAAATGACTTAAAAATTCATCTGTAGTTTCATATTGAATTGGTTTGCCGGGAATGTCTTTTCTACCTTGTGGTTTAACCCAATTTAACTCCATTAAAATTTCAAGTGTATTTGTACCGAAAGCAACACCTCTTATTTCTTCAATTTCAGCTCTTGTAACTGGTTGGTGATAAACAATTATTGACAATGTTTCTATCGCAGCCTTTGATAATTTTTTTTCAACAGTTTTTTGTTGGGCCATTAAACCAGATAAATTTGCTGCAGTTCTAAAAGACCATCTATTTGATATACAAATCAAATTAATACCCCTATTAGAATAAAATTTTTTTAATTTAAGCAAAGTTTTTTCAATATCTATTTTTTTTGAAATTTTTTCTTTAATAGTATCTATATCCAAAGGTTCAGCCGCAGCAAATAGAATAGCTTCGATTTCTCTCTCTCCCTCACTAAGGCTAGATGGGAAATTAACAATATTATTTTTTTTGGATTTATTCATTTATTTTCCTTAATAAATATATCATCAAATAATTTATTTTGTTTAATAGATATGCTTCCTTCTTTAGCTAGTTCAAGAGATCCTGAAAAAATGCCTGCTCTACCACTTCTTTTTAAATTTTTCGACTTTTTAAAATTATTGGGCAACAAATCCTTAATATTTTTCCATTCACCCAATTGTCCAAAAAATTCCTTTATTCTACTTATTCCATCTTCAGTAGTAAAAACAGGCAG
>CABXMS010000037.1 GCA_902513415.1 uncultured Pelagibacteraceae bacterium | reverse complement strand
CACCATTAAATGCAGAAATAATTATTCTAGCTAAATGTGGGTTTTGACTAGTAGTGTACAAAGTTATTTCTTCTGTTGAAGGATTGTAATCAGCATTCGCCGCTCTTGGTTCCATTGCATTTGGAATTAATCTGTTATTAATTAAATCAATTTTAACTATTTTATCTGCTTTTTCGAAAGCTTCTTTTACTTTTGCTCTATCACCTAATAACCAGTCAAAGCATAAATTTTTCGGAATATCTTTATAAATTTGATCAGAATTCATAGCATCTTTTGTATCAACAACTGCTTCTTGAATTTTATAATCAACAGTAACTAATTCTGACGCATTTCTCGCTTCGTCAATGCTTTCGGCTATAACTACCGCCACATGATCTCCTACATAATTCACTGAGTCTTTGGCCAGTGCCGGATGGGCTGGAACCTTCATATCAGATCCATCTTCACTTTTAATTCTCCAGCCTGCTATTAGACCTCCGATTTTGTCTTTTGCAATATCTTCTCCAGTAAGAATTGCTACTACGCCTGGTGCCTTCATAGCTTTTACAATATCAATTTTTTTAATTGTCGCTCTAGCATGAGGTGAACGAACAAAATAAGCATGAGTTTGATTAACAAAATTTACATCTGCGGTATACTTGCCTCTTCCGGTTAAAAGTTTCTTATCTTCTTTCCTTTCAACTCTTGATCCGACTAAACTTGCCATAATTAATTCTCCTACATTTTAGAGGCAGCTTCTTTAACTGCAGCAACAATATTTTGGTAACCTGTACATCTGCAGATATTTCCTTCAAGCCAATCTCTTATTTCTTTATCACTTGGATTCTTGTTGTTTTTAAGCAAATCAACTGCACTCATAACCATCCCGGGTGTACAGAATCCACATTGTAAACCATGCAATTTTTTAAATGCTTCCTGCATTGGATGCATTTTTCCATTTTTTGCCAAACCTTCTATTGTTGTAATTTTTGAACCATCAACATCAGCAGCAAATGCTGTACAGCTCTTTATTGACTTTCCATCAACTTCAACTACACATGCCCCACATTGACTGGTGTCGCATCCAACATGTGTTCCTGTTAAATTTAAAATATCTCTTAAAAAAACTGATAAAAGCGTATGATCTGGGACTTCTTTTTTTATTTTTTTCCCATTAACTTCAGCACTAACCTTTTTCATAAGTTCCGCCTTCCTTGAAAAAGCATCTATATTTAAACACAATAGCAATTGCAGATCAATGGTTTAAATTGAATTTCTAGTTATACGCGATTTATAAAACTATATATATTGTTAATCCAAGTAAAATTAATAAGGTAATATAAATGGCAATTTTATTTTTACTAATTTTTTTAATATATTTGCCTTTATCTTTTTTTTCAATTGGTGGTTTAGTTTTTGTTTCACGTGAAATACTTTTTTCTGAAACCAATGCAGAAAATTTTCCAAAAAATATATCTGCCATTTTTTTTGCCGTCATATCAATTAATCTTGATCCTACTTGTGCAATTTTTCCTCCAACATTTGCGTTAACTTCGTAAGTTAGTTCAGTTCCACTTTCATTATCTTCTAAATTAACCTTGGCTGAGCCAGAAGCAAATCCTACTGGAGAATTTCCTGATCCTTCAATAACATAGCTATTTGGTGCATTAATTTCTTTTAATTTAATATCTCCCGTAAAACTTGCATTAAACGGACCTATTTTATTAGTTGCTGTAGCAGTAAATTCTGTATCTGAGTTTTTTTTAAATTCCTCACATCCGGGAATTGATTTTTTTAATATTTCAGGATCATTTAAAGCTTCCCAAACTTTTTGTTTTATTAAATTAATTTGGTAAGATCCTGAGAGTTTCATTTTAACAAACACTTAACATAATTAACTATGGATGATAATACAAAAAAAGAATTGCAGTCAGCAGCATTTGAAAGATTAATTAATCATTTGAGAGAAAGAAAAGATGTACAAAATATTGATCTGATGAATCTTGCTGGTTTTTGCAGAAACTGCTTATCAAAATGGTATAGGGAAGAAGCTTCCAAAAAAGGAATTGATATTTCAGACCCTGATGCAAGAAAACATGTTTACGGAATGCCCTATTTAGAATGGAAAGAAAAATATCAAAAATAAATTTATTTTTCTTTTAGTCTAG
>CABXMS010000036.1 GCA_902513415.1 uncultured Pelagibacteraceae bacterium | reverse complement strand
AAACAGCATATATTATAAATTAATGGCTAATTTATTAATAAATTTAATGTTGTATATATATCACAAATGTAAAAAAAATAAGGTTTTTATATAACTTTATAAAAAACAAATACTTAAATCTGCTAAAAATTCACCAATTCATAATAATTATTAAGAATAAAAAAAGGAGAAAATTATGGACAAACTAAGAAAAGTAGGACTTTCAGCTTTAGCTGGTTCTCTTGCTATGTTTTCAGCAAACGCTGATGTAGCATTGACTGGTTCAGGTGAATTTACTTACACAAACTCTGGCGGAACAACAGATGACACTGGTAACCCATTTGGTTTATCTCACACTATATCAATAACTGGTTCAGGTGAGATGGACAATGGTTGGTCATATTCAGTATTTACTGGAACTGCTGGTCAAGATTTGGCTACAGACTCTAACTCACTTACAATAACTATGGGTGATATGGGTACGTTTTCATTTGACCAAGGTGTTGGTATCGCTGGTATTACAACGTTAAAAAATGAAGTTCCAACTGCTTACGAAGAAGCAGGTCATGGAGTTTCAACTTCTGGTAACTCACTAGATGCTGCTGGAAATACTTCAGCATTAGGTTATGCATCTCCATCTTGGGGTGGATTTGCTCTATCTTTAGAATGGCATCCAAGTGTGTCTTCTGCTTCTTCGCAAGCAGGTGGAGTATCAGGTGCTGGTGAAACACAATCTAACGTTAACTATGCTTTAACTTATTCACCATCAATGATTGATGGCTTAACTTTAGCATATGGTGCATCTAAGACTGAAGAAATGTCTGCTGCTGGTGCAAATGATGACGAAGAAATGACTATGGCTATTAACTATGTTAATGGTGCACTTTCATTAGGTTATCAAATAACAGAAGCACAAACTGGTGTAGCTGGTGCTAATGGAAACAATGTGGAAGAATACGGAATAGCATTTGCTGTTAACGAAAATCTTTCAGTTTCTTACAACCAAGCAGATAACGAAGATGATGCTACTGCAGGAACAGCTAACATGACAGAAGACTCTTCTGGTGTTAGTGTTGCTTACACTATGGGATCAGCATCTTTCAGATTAGCTGCAAACGAAGCTGACAATGTAAATGGTGTTTCAGGTGATACTGATGAGAACATGGAGTTATCACTTAAATTATCATTCTAATACATAATAGTTAGATATATAAATTTAGGCCCCGAGAAATCGGGGCCTTTTTTTATGCAAGAGTTTTAATTTTTTCTATTTCTTCTTTATAAAACTTATATTTATTAATTGATGACTTATATATTGGATTCCTTACTTGTTCTGAACTTAAAGTTTTAACTATAGAATTTGATTTATGAAAATTTTTACAATTTTCTTCAAATGGCAAATTGCAAAATTCAAGTATTTTTTTTAAATTGTTTTCAAAATCATTTACTAATTTTTCATATTCAACTGTATAAATAAAGTTTTCAGTTTTAGTATTCCAAAAATTGATTATTTCGTTATGTTTTTTATACATTTTAGCTATATTAGATATGTCATTGGTCCAATTTAGACCCTGTTCAAAATGATTTTTATAGCATGAGATGCACACATCTTCAGCATTACGTTTAGTATAAATTATTTTTGCATCTGGAAATAATAATTTTATAAATCCTATCCATAAAAAATTTAGTGGCAGTTTATCGACAAAATATTTTTTTTCAGAATTAATAAAATTAGTTAAATATTCATATCTATCTGATATTTCAGCTAATTTATCCGCTTCATCTGATATGTTTATATTATTATTTTTAATAAAATTAAATTTTTTATTAATTTCCATTTTTAAAAATGGAAGTTCACCAGCTCCATAAACATTGCTATGAGACGATAATATTTGTTCGATTAGGCTAGTCCCAGATCTTGGCATCCCAACAATAAATATAAACTTTTTATTTGATTTTTTTTTCTTTACATCTTTTAAGTTTATTTTTTCAAATGTTTTTATGATATTATCAATTAATCCTGAATCTTTTGTAAAATCGTATTTAATTAAATTTGATTTTATTTTATTAGCTTCTCTAATATATTTTACGCTTTCATTCATATCTCCAATATCTTCAAGTGCTTTTCCATAAGCATAATAAAGCATTACTTTTTTATTATTTTTCAAATCTTTATTCATTAC
>CABXMS010000035.1 GCA_902513415.1 uncultured Pelagibacteraceae bacterium | reverse complement strand
ATTTAAACATGATTCTTGCTCTTTGAATTGGTGGTTTTAATGACCAAGTTTCAAAAGCTTTTTTTGCGATATCTACTGCTTCATCTAAATCTGATTTTGAGCCTAGATTAACTTCAGATTCCTGTTCTCCAGTTGCAGGATTAAATATTTTCCCTTTTCTATCTGATTTTCCTGGAGTTATTTTTCCATTTACAAAGTGTCGAATTAAATTCATAGCTAAAATTATTTAATTAAGTAATTAACTTGTTGCAAGCATTTTCTTTATAGATGCTATAGCTTTTGCAGGATTTAAGCCTTTTGGACATGCATTAGTACAATTCATAATGGTATGGCATCTGTAAAGTTTTAATTCATCTGCAACTTTCTTTAATCTTTCTTTCCTATCTTCATCTCTACTATCAATTATCCATCTATATGCTTGGAGCAAAACTGCAGGACCTAAATATTTATCACCATTCCACCAATAACTAGGACAAGCAGTTGAGCAGCAAGCACACATTATACATTCATAAAGACCATCTAATTTAGATCTATCTTCTATGGATTGTAAATTTTCTTTATTTTCATCTTTTTTTGAAATTTTTAACCATGGTTCAACTGAATGATACTGTTTATATAAAGTGTTTAAATCTCCAATTAAATCTTTTTCAACTTTTAAATGAGGCAAAGGATAAATATTAATATCTCCTTTAATTTCTTTATGCGATTTAGTGCAAGCTAATCCATTTTTCCCATCCATGTTCATAGCACAAGACCCACAAACTCCATGGGCACATGATCTTCTATAAGCTATTGATGAGTCTATTTCATTTTTAATTTTATTAAGTAAGTCTAATACTTTTGAAGGACAATTATCCATATCAACCTCGTAAGTATCTATTCTTGGGTTTTCACCGGTAGAAGGATCCCATCTGTAAATATTAACTTTTCTAATATTTTTTGATCCAGTTTTATCTTTATAATATTTTCCTTTTTGTACTTTTGAGTTTTTTGGTAGATTTATTTGTACCATTAGTAAACCCTTTCTTGTGGAGGAAAATATTGTACATCATTTGATAATGTAGATTTATGTACTTCTCTGTAAGAAATTTTTGTTTCATTTCCTTTGCACCAAGACAAAGTGTGCTTCATAAAGTTATTATCATCTCTTTTAGGATAGTCTTCTCTTGCATGAGCTCCTCTGCTTTCTTTACGTTCATAAGCTGAATCTATAGTGACTATAGCTTGTCTAATTAAGTTATCAAATTCAAGAGTTTCGACCAAATCTGTATTAAAAATTAAAGATTTATCTTTTACTAATATTGATTCCATTCCATTAAATGGTTTTCTTATTTCTTCTACACCTTCTTTTAAAGTTTCTTCAGTCCTAAACACTGCACATTTTGACTGCATGGTTTTTTGCATGGCCAATCTTAGATCCGCTGTCCTGTTGCTTCCATTACCATTTCTTAATTTTTCAAATCTATCTAAGCATTTGTCAGTTTCTGTTTTAGAAATTTCTTCATGTGGAGTTCCGGTTTTTACTAGTTCTGCTGCTCTTTTTGCTGCAGCCCTTCCAAAAACTACAAGATCAATTAACGAATTTGATCCTAGTCTGTTAGCTCCATGAACAGAAACACATGCTGCTTCTCCTATTGCCATAAGCCCAGGCACAACTTTTTCGGAACCATCCACTGTCATAACTTCAGCTTTATAATTTGTTGGGATGCCACCCATGTTGTAATGTACTGTTGGAACAACTGGTATTGGTTCTTTAGTTACATCAACATCTGCAAATAATCTTGAGGACTCTGAAATTCCTGGAAGTCTTTTCTCAATTACTTTTGGATCTAAATGATTTAAATGAAGATGAACGTGATCTTTTTCTTTCCCAACGCCTCTTCCTTCATTGATTTCTATAGCGATTGACCTGCTTACTACATCTCTAGATGCAAGATCCTTAGCTTTTGGAGCATATCGTTCCATAAATCTTTCTCCTTTAGAATTTAATAAATAACCTCCTTCACCTCTAACGCCTTCGGATATTAAAGTTCCATGACCATAAATTCCTGTTGGGTGAAATTGAACAAATTCCATATCTTGCAATGGTAATCCAGCTCTTAAAGCCATAGCATTTCCATCACCTGTACAAGTGTGAGCTGATGTTGATGAATAATATGTTTTTCCATATCCACCTGTGGCTATTATTGTTATATGGGCTCTAAATCTATGAATGGTTCCATCATTTAAATTCCAAGCAACTAAACCTTTGCACTGTCCATTTTTCATTAATAAATCCAATGCAAAATATTCGATAAAAAATTCTGTATTGTGTTTTAATGCCTGACCATACATAGTATGTAGTATGGCGTGGCCCGTTCTGTCTGCTGCTGCACAAGTTCTTTGTACAGTTTCATTGCCATAGTTTTTAGTCATTCCACCAAAAGGTCTTTGGTAAATTTTTCCGTCCTCTGTACGACTAAAAGGAACTCCATATCTTTCTAATTCCAAAACAGCTCTTGGTGCCTCTTTGCATAAATATTCTATGCAGTCTTGATCACCCAACCAATCTGATCCTTTAACCGTATCATACATATGCCATCTCCAATCGTCCTCTCCCATATTTCCTAAA
>CABXMS010000034.1 GCA_902513415.1 uncultured Pelagibacteraceae bacterium | reverse complement strand
GTGCAAAAGTTTTTGACACAGGAACTTCTCCAAACGGCTTAAATATTAATAAAAAATGTGGATCAACTTTTACTAAAAAAATTAAAAATTTAGTAAAAAAACATAAAGTAAATCTAGGTATATCTTTAGATGGAGATGCCGATAGAATTATATTATGTGATGAAAAAGGCAATATAGTAGATGGAGATCAAATTATTGCAATGTTGGCGAAGAGATGGAAGAGAAAAAAAATACTTAAAGGCGGAGTTATAGGAACCTTAATGTCAAATTATGGTTTAGAAAAATATTTAAAAAATAAAAAAATTAAATTTATTAGATCCAAAGTTGGAGATAGATATGTAAAAGAAAAAATGCAAAAAAATAATTTTAATTTAGGTGGAGAGCAGTCCGGTCACATAATTCTTGGAAAATTCGCAACAACTGGCGATGGTTTATTAGTTGCATTGGAAGTATTGTTTTCAATGAGAAAAGGAAAAAAAGCTAGTGAACTATTTAATAATTTTAAGTCTACACCACAGATTTTAGAAAATGTAAGTGTTAAGGATAAATCAATTATTAGTTCTTCGCGATGTAAAAAAGCAATTAGAATTGCATCTAAGTTGATAAAAAATCAAGGCAGAATGCTTGTACGTAAATCTGGCACCGAACCTAAAATTAGAATTATGGGTGAATCAGATAATAAAGTTTTACTATCAAAATGCATAAACATAGTTAAAAGGTCTATTAAATAATTTGAAACCAAAATCTAAAGTATTAATTATTGCTGGCTCAGATTCGTCTGGTGGCGCCGGTATTCAAGCGGATATAAAAACTATCACATCATTAGGTTCTTATGCCATGACTGCGATTACAGCAATTACATCTCAAAATACAACTGGGGTAAAATCTATAATGTCTATACCACCTAATGAAATATCAAATCAAATTGAATTTACTTCCAAAGATATAAAACCTGATGCTATTAAAATTGGAATGTTGCACAATACTGGAGTTATTAAATCAGTATTAAAATCTTTGAAAAAAATTAAAGTAAAAAAAATAATTTTAGATCCTGTAATGGTTGCCAAAGGAGGAACAAAACTTATAAACAAAAAATCAATTAATATTTTAAAATTAAAACTTGTAAAAAATGTTAGCCTGGTAACTCCCAACATACCTGAAGCAGAAATTTTAACTAAAAAAAAAATCAAAACTGTTGAAGATATGATTAATGCAGCAAAAGTTTTAAAAAAAATGGGAGCAAAAAATGTGTTAATTAAAGGTGGTCATTTAAAATCAAAATTAATACAAGATGTTTTGTTAAATAAAAATAAAATTTCAATTTTTAAAAGTAATAAAATAAAAACAAAAAATACTCATGGAACAGGATGCACATTGTCAAGCGCTATCACTGCTTATTATTCATGTGGAAAAACATTAAAGAAATCTTGTTATATGGCAATTAAATATGTTAACCATGCAATTGGTACGGGTCCAAAATATGGAAAGGGTCACGGACCAATAAACCATTTAAATACAGTTAATGTAAAAAAAAATTTTAGATGAAAAATGTAGTTGTAGTCGGTTCCCAATGGGGAGATGAAGGAAAAGGAAAAATCGTTGACTGGTTATCAAGTGAAGCGGATGTTGTAATAAGATTTCAAGGTGGCCACAATGCAGGACACACACTTGTTATTGATGGGGTTACTTACAAATTAAGATTGTTACCATCAGGAATAGTAAGAAAAAATAAAATTTCTATTATTGGTAATGGAGTAGTCATTGATCCATGGGCATTAATTGACGAAATAGAAGAAATTAAATCAAAAGGGGTTGATGTTACTGAAAGAAATTTAATTATCTCAGAATCCGCAAGTTTAATTTTGCCTTTTCACAGAGAACTGGACGAAATAAGAGAAGATGCGGCAGGCAAAGCCAAAATAGGAACAACAAGAAGAGGTATTGGTCCTGCATACGAGGATAAGGTTGGGAGAAGATCAATTAGAGTAATCGACTTAATTTCAGAAAAAAATCTTGATGCTAGATTGGAAGAAGCATTAATTCATCATAATTCAATAAGAAGAGGTTTGGGAAAAGAAATTTACAAAAAAGAAAAACTCAAGAAAGATTTAATTAAAATAGCTCCAAATATATTGAAATACTCAAAGCCAGTATGGAAAAAAATTGATGAACTGAAATTAAAAGGAAAAAAAATATTATTTGAGGGAGCCCAAGGAATTCTACTTGATGTAGATCATGGAACTTATCCATTTGTTACATCTTCTAACACAGTTGCCTCATCAGCTGCCACAGGGTCAGGTTGTGGTCTAAATTCAATTAATTATGTATTGGGTATAACAAAAGCATACACAACTAGAGTTGGAAAAGGTCCTTTCCCAACAGAATTAACTGACAGTATAGGCCAAGAACTTGGAGAAAAGGGAAAAGAGTTTGGTACAGTGACTAGTCGTAAAAGAAGATGTGGATGGTTTGATGGAGTTTTAGTTAGGCAAACAATAAAAATTTCAGGAATAGATGGAATTGCTTTGACCAAATTAGATGTTTTGGATGGATTAGATGAAATTAAAATGTGTGTAGAATATGAACTTGATGGAAAAAAAATTGATTATTTGCCACCGGCTTCTAACGAACAGCTAAAAGTTAAACCAATTTATAAAGTTTTTAAAGGATGGAAAACATCAACAAAGGGAATTAATGAATTTGATGATTTACCAGATAATGCAAAAAAATATATAAATGAAATGGAAGAATTTTTACAAACTAAAGTATCAAGCGTTTCAACTAGCCCCGAAAGAAATGATACAATATTAATTGAAAATCCTTTTAATATTTAGTTTGCCGGTAACAGATTTTTTGACTTAGCTGAATTTAGCAT
>CABXMS010000033.1 GCA_902513415.1 uncultured Pelagibacteraceae bacterium | reverse complement strand
GAATTAATAGTTTTTGTTCCAATATCTAATATTATTTCATCGTCATTTATTTCTTCAATATTTTTTTCTTTTCCTTCACCATCGAGACTTTTTGATACCACAACATCTGTTGGACATGTAATTTTGCAATTATATTTTTTTGAATTTTCTAATATTTCTTTTACCAGATGTTTCGAATCATTTTCACATATTGATTTTCCTATTTTTATTCCTGTATTTCCAAGCATTGTATTAGCCATTCCACCGACAATAATTATATTATCAAATTTTTTTATTAAATTATTAATTATATTAATTTTTGTTGAAATCTTTGAACCGCCAATAATAAGAGTAACTGGTTTTTTTATTTCTGATGTTATTTTTTTTAATGTATTAATTTCTTCAGTAATTTGTAATCCAAAGTATGAAGGTAAATATTTTGTTATTCCTTCCACTGAAGCATGAGCCCTATGAGAGCAAGAAAAGGCATCATTAATGTATATATGACCTAATTTAGATAATTTTTTTGAAAATTTTTGATCGTTTGATTCCTCTCCTTCATTATAACGAACATTTTCCAACATCATTATAGACCCACTCTGAATATTGTTTACTTTCGAAATAGTGTTTTCATCAATTAAATTATTATCAAACAATACTTCTCTGTTTAACAAAGAGGCCAATTTTTTTGAAATAGGTTCTAAAGACATGCCTTTAACAATTTTTCCCTTAGGTCTACCAATATGAGATAAAATTATTATTTTTGCTTGTTTTTGTACTAATAATTTTATTGTTGGTATTATTTTTTCTATTCTAGAAGTCTCAGTTATAGTTCCATTTTTAATTGGAACATTTAGATCAACTCTTAGTAATACTTTTTTATCTTTAAGCTCTATTTTTTGATCAGAAATATTATTCATTAATTTAATTTTTATGAATATATTCTACCAAATCACACATTCTTGTAGCAAATCCCCATTCATTATCGTACCACGCGGAAACTTTACCCATATTATCTCCAACTACACTGGTTAATGATAGATCAACAATAGCTGAGCTAGGATTATGATTAAAATCAATTGAAACGAGCCTTTCTTCAGTTGCTTCTAGAACATTTTTTAGTTCCTTTTTAGAAGCTTGTATAAAAGAGTCGTTAATTTTTTTTATTGATAATTTATTTTTTGAATTAAACACAAGATCTACCAAAGATACATTTGGAGTTGGAACTCTCATTGCTAAACCTTCAAGCTTACCTTTTAATTCAGGTATTATTTCCCCTATGGCTTTCGAAGCGCCTGTCGATGTTGGTACAATAGATTGTCCCGCTGATCTCGCTCTTCTCGGATCTTTATGTGAATTATCCAATAGCCTTTGATCAGTTGTGTAAGAGTGAATGGTAGTCATAAAGCCTTTTTCAATTTTAAATTCTTTATTAAGAACATATGCAACTGGAGCAAGACAATTTGTTGTACAAGAAGCTGCTGAGATTATTAAATCATTTTTGTTAATAGATTTGTTGTTTACTCCATACACTATAGTTTTATCTGCGTTTTTACACGGTGCCGAAACAATAACTTTTTTTGCACCATTTTTTATATGAGTAATAAGTTTATCTTTTGAATTAAATTTTCCAGTACATTCTAAAACATAATCTACTCCGAAATTTTTCCACTTTATTTCATTTAAATTCGAATATTGTGAAAATGTAATTTTTTTGTTATTTATATTTAAATGGTTTTTTCCATGTTTAATTTCAGAATTAAATTTTCCATGAATCGAGTCGTACTTTAATAACGAAGCCATAACCTCCGCACTTGATCTACTATTAATATGTTTTATTTCTATTTTTTTATTATTATTTTCGATTAAGGATCTAATAACCATTCTTCCTATTCTTCCCAATCCATTAATTCCAATTTTTATTGTCATATTATTTATTTAACATATTCTTAATTTGTGTAACTATATAATCGCTGTATAGGTAAAAAGATTTATAAAGGTCTTTTCCAGGTGCACTTTTACCAAAATCATCAACTCCAAAGCAAATACCATTTTCTCCTATATATTTTTTCCAGGGTTCAGTTAGGCCTGCCTCGATGGAAATTTTATATTTAGTTTCATTCATTATTTCTCTTTTATATTCTTTTGATTGAATATTAAATATTTCAAATGAAGGCACTGATATAACTTTTGAATAAATGTTTTGTGTGGCTAATTTATGACTAGCTTCAATAGCTAAATTAACTTCTGATCCAGTTGCAAGAATAGTTAATTCTATTTCTTGATTGGTTCTTAATATTTCATATGCACCTGAGGCACATTTATTTTCAGATTCATATTTTTTTCTTACGGGATTAATTTTTTGTCTAGATAGTGCAATAACACTTGGCGAAGTATGATCTAATAAAGCAAGTTCCCAACATTCAAAAGTTTCTATTGTATCGGCTGGTCTAAATACATTTAAGTTTGGCACAGATCTCAAATTTGAAAGTTGTTCAATTGGTTGATGAGTTGGTCCATCTTCACCTAGCCCAATAGAGTCGTGCGTCATAACATAAATTACTCTTTGATTCATGAGAGCGGACAATCTTATAGATGGTTTACAATAATCACTAAAAATAAGAAAAGTTCCACCGTATGGAATCAAGTTGCTATGTAATGCAATTCCATTCATAATTCCACTCATTGCATGTTCTCTAACACCATAGTGGATATAATTACCTTCAAAATTTCCAGGTTTAATTATTTTATGGCTAGTGGTCTTTGTATTATTTGATCCAGCAAGATCCGCAGATCCTCCAATAAGTTCTGGTATTTTTTTTGTCAACGAGTTTAATATTTTTTGAGAAGATTTTCTTGTTGCCATCCCCTCCATTGATTTTATGTAATTTTGCTTTTCTTCTTTAATTATTTTAGAAACTATCTTTGAAATATCTTTATTAACTTTTTTGTTTTCTGATTTTTGTGATGCTTTTTTTCCAATTTTTCTCCATTCATTCATTATTTTTTTTGGGATTTCAAAAGGTTCGTAATTCCATTTTAGTTTTTTTCTTACCAAAGAAATCTCATCT
>CABXMS010000032.1 GCA_902513415.1 uncultured Pelagibacteraceae bacterium | reverse complement strand
TTGAATTTCTTGCTGTGCAAAAAAGAATGGAAAAAATTAAAGGACCAATTTTATGTTTAATTGGACCACCAGGTGTTGGAAAAACTTCACTAGGTAAATCTATTGCTAAAGCTACAAATAGACAGTTTGTGAGAATGTCTTTAGGAGGTGTTAGAGACGAAGCAGAAATTAGAGGTCATAGAAGAACCTACATTGGATCTTTACCTGGAAAAATAATTCAGATGATGAAAAAAGCTGGAACTAAAAATCCACTAATACTATTAGATGAGATAGATAAAGTAGGTAATGATTATAGAGGTGATCCATCTTCTGCTTTATTAGAAGCTTTAGATCCAGAACAAAATTCTACTTTTAACGATCATTATCTCGAAGTTGATTATGATTTATCTGACGTTATGTTTGTGACTACAGCAAATACTTTAAATATATTGCCTCCTCTTTTAGATAGAATGGAAGTTATTAGAATTCCAGGATACACCGAGGATGAAAAAATTAATATTGCAAATAAATATTTATTACCAAAACAACTTAAGGAAAATGGAGTTAAAAAAGATGAGCTTGAGTTTTCCAATGTAACTATAAAAGAAATAATACGACATTATACAAGAGAATCTGGTGTGAGAAATCTAGAAAGAGAAATATCTAAGGTTGCGAGAAAAGTTGTTAAACAGGTAGTCAATAAAGAAAAAGAAAAAGTAAAAGTAGATGATAAAAATATTTCAGAATTTTTAGGTGTAAAAAAATTCAAGTATGGAGAGTTAGAAGCTGAAGATAGAGTTGGTATAGTTACAGGATTAGCATGGACTGAATTTGGTGGAGAAATTTTAAAAATTGAAACAATTCATATGCCTGGTAAAGGAAAAATGCAAATTACTGGTAAACTAGGTGATGTAATGCAAGAGTCAGTAAAAGCAGCAAAATCATTTGTTAGATCAAAAAGTTTAGAGTATGGAATAATACCTCCTTTATTTGAAAAAAAAGACTTCCACATCCATGTTCCCGAAGGTGCAACACCTAAAGATGGACCTTCTGCTGGAGTGGGAATGGTTACTTCAATAGTTTCATCAATAACAAATAACCCTGTAGATAGAAAAATTGCTATGACTGGCGAGGTCACAATCACTGGCCAAGTTCTTGGTATTGGTGGATTAAAAGAAAAATTACTTGCTGCACATAGAGCTGGAATTCAAAAAGTTATCATTCCTAAAGATAATGAAAAAGATTTAGTTGATATACCTAGGAAAGTTAGAGAAGATATAAAAATAGTGCCTGTAGAAACAGTTGATGAAGTGCTTAAGATTGCACTTAAGAATGATTTAAAAAGAGTAGAGTGGACTGAAGTAGAAAATATATCTAAATCTGAAAAAAAAGATAAATCACAAGCTAGTATTCAATAAATTCTAATTTACATTATATTTACGTTGATGTAATAGTATTTTGTTTTTGGGCGGTTAGCTCAGTTGGTAGAGCATCTCGTTTACACCGAGGGGGTCAAAGGTTCGAGTCCTTTACTGCCCACCAAAAATGGGGGTGTAGCTCAGTTGGTTAGAGCGATCGCCTGTCACGCGATAGGTCGCGGGTTCGAGTCCCGTCACTCCCGCCATTTCGATGATAATAATTATCAAATAATTGATTCTTTAACAAAATACACCAACAACATGACATAACTACACTTTAATTTAATATAAAGCTATGTATAATAAGATTCTTCTCAGAATTATCTTATTAACAGGATTGATAACTTATATATAAAAGGAAAATGTTTGCGGAATTATTAAAAGATTATTTTTCAATAATTTTATTCTTAATTATTTCATTAGGATTAAGTTTTTTGTTTATTATCTTAAACTTTTTACTATCTCCAAAAAAACCAGATCCAGAAAAACTATCATCTTATGAATGTGGATTTGAACCATTTGATGATTCAAGAATAGAATTTGATGTTAGATTTTATTTGGTTGCAATATTATTTATAATTTTTGATTTAGAGATCGCCTTCTTGTTTCCTTGGGCAATTTCATTAGGTAGTATCGGTATACTCGGTTTTATATCAATGATGATTTTTTTATTTATTTTAACAGTAGGATTTATTTATGAGTGGAAAAAAGGAGCTCTGGATTGGGAATAATATAGAAATGAATTTAAAAGAAGAAAAAAAAATACCCGACGAATTTAAAAAATTAGCCAAAGATTTTAGTGAAAATGGTTTTATAACTACATCTCTAGACAATTTGGCAAATTGGGCAAGAACTGGTTCTTTGCATTGGATGACATTTGGTTTGGCATGTTGTGCTGTAGAAATGATGCAAACATCAATGCCGCGTTATGATCTCGAAAGATTTGGAGCTGCACCTAGAGGTTCTCCAAGACAATCTGATGTTATGATTGTTGCAGGCACCCTAACAAATAAAATGGCACCAGCTTTAAGAAAAGTATACGATCAAATGCCTGAACCTAGATATGTAATATCAATGGGTAGTTGTGCTAACGGTGGAGGTTATTATCACTACTCATATTCCGTAGTAAGAGGATGTGATCGAATAGTTCCTGTAGACATTTATGTTCCAGGATGTCCACCATCTGCAGAAGCACTTCTTTATGGAATCTTGCAATTACAAAAAAAAATTAGAAGAAGAGGAACTATTGAAAGATAATTATTAATATGAATAATTTAGCAGATCTGGAAAAAAAGATTAATTCAGAACTTACAACTAAAATAAATAGTTCAAGTATTAGACATGAACAAATTTATATAAATATAAACTCTTCCGATATAATTGAGGTTATATCGTTTTTAAAAACTAATAATCAAACTAAATTCAGACAATTAATAGATATAACAGCTGTTGATTACCCTGAAAATTCGAAAAGATTTAAATTAGTTTATTTGCTTTTAAGCCATGAGTTTAATCTTAGAGTTATTTTAGATTCATTTATAAATGAAAATGAAATTGTTCCGACATTAATACCATTATTTCCATCTGCCAACTGGATGGAGAGAGAAGTATTTGATATGTATGGTATTAAATTTAAAGACCACCCAGATTTAAGAAGAATTTTAACTGATTATGGATTTGAAGGTCATCCTTTAAGAAAAGATTTTCCTTTGACTGGTCATAATGAAGTCCGTTACAGCGAAGATAAAAAAAAGGTAGTCTATGAACCAGTAAAACTTGAACAAAATTATCGAGATTTTGACTTTGAAAGCCCTTGGGAAGGAACAAAATATATAAAAGATCAAATAAAAAAAAATGACTAAAGAAACTAAAAAATTAAATTTAAATTTTGGTCCACAACATCCAGCTGCACATGGT
>CABXMS010000031.1 GCA_902513415.1 uncultured Pelagibacteraceae bacterium | reverse complement strand
TGTTGAAACTGATGTGGGCCTATTTATAGAAAGTTTATTTATACTACCTTTAGCTTTAATAATTCTTTATTTCATCATTGATAATAACTTTAATGATTTTTCGATAAATAATCCATCTACTATGTTTTTATTAATGTTAGCAGGTCCAATGACAGTGATTCCTTTATTTTTATATATTAAAGGAGTACAATTATCTGGCCTGGGTGCATCAGGAATGATTTTTTTTATTACTCCTACTAGTCAATTTTTACTTGGTTATTTTTATTATAATGAACCATTTGGTTTCGAGAAGTTCATTAGTTTCATTTTTATTTGGATTGCTGTATTTATTTACTTAAAGGATATTTATGAAAAAAATTAATACATTTTTATTCCTATATTTAATTTTATTTAAATCAATTTCATTTTCTGCTGATACATCTTTTAGTGAATGGAAATTATCTTTCAAAAAATATGCACTAACAAAAAATATTTCTGAAAAAACATTTGATTTAGTTATGAAAGAAGCACGATTTTTACCAAAAGTTATTGAATATGATAGGTATCAGCCAGAATTTTATGAAGATACTTATACTTACATATCAAAAAGAACCTCAAATCAAAAATTAAATAAAGGTATTTTATTATATAAAAAATACTCAAAAATAATTAATTCTACAGAAAAAAAATATTTTATCGAAAAAGAATTATTGTTAGCTTTAATGGGTATAGAAACAAATTTTGGGAAATATTTGGGTAAAATGGATATCATATCATCTCTGGCAACTTTAAGTTATGACAAAAGAAGAAGTGTTTTTTTTACGAAAGAACTTATTACTTTGTTACAATTAGTTGAAAAAGATATAGTTAATTATAAATTACTATATGGTTCCTGGGCAGGTGCTTTTGGAAATTTTCAGTTCATGCCATCTACAATAAAAAATTACGCAGTGGATGCAAATATGGATAATGAAATTAACTTAAAATCTATAGAAGATTCTTTTGCTTCAGCGGCTAATTATTTAAATAAATTGGGTTGGAAAAAAAATGAACCTTGTTATTTGAAAGTCGAACTAAATAGTGATGTACCATTAAATTTGCTAAATGTTTCTGCTAAAAAGATATCAAACAAAAAAAAAATTTACCAATTAAAAAATTATATTAATAATTATGAAAGTATTAAATTAGATAAAAATTTTACAGTAGCAATAATAACACCTGATAGAGACATAGTTGAAGATTCAGATCCTTTAAAACCAGCATATATTGTATTTAATAATTACGATTTAATACTGAAATGGAACAGATCGTTAAGATTTGCTTTAGCAGTATGTACACTAAAAAACAAATTTAAAAATGAACTTTAAAAAATATATATCGATATTTATATTATTTGCCTCATGCACTTCAATTGAGGAGCTAAAATCAATTTCAAAAAATCAAATAATAAGTGATTCATTTATATCTAGAGGTTTTACTTTGGTTTACAATGACAGTCTTAAAGATGATAAAATTATAAGCAAAAAATTAGACAAAAGATCTTTGATAATTTTTCAAAAAAATTTAAAAAAAGGCAGTTCTGTAAAAATCACAAATCTTTTAAATAATAAAAGTTTAATTGCTAAAGTAGGTGATAATGCAATTTATCCTGATTTTTTTAATTCAGTAATTTCGGAAAGAATTTTTATTGATTTAGAAATAGATTATTCAGAACCATATATTAAAATTTACGAGGTTAATCAAAATTCAACTTTTATTGCAAAGAAAGCAAAAATATTCGATGAAGAAAAAGAAGTTGCAAATAAAGCTCCAGTTGATGGCATTAGCATAAAAGATTTAAACAAAACTGAAAATTCAATAGAAAAGAACGAAAATAAGAAAAAGTTTAGTTATATCATTAAAATTGCAGATTTTTATTTTAAAGATACCGCAAATATGATGAAAAAAAGAATTCTTAATGAAACAAATATAGTAAAAGTATATATTACTACTATTTCTAATAATAGTTTTAGAGTATTTTTAGGACCATTTAAAGATTTGAATTCTCTTGAAAATGAATTTAATAATATAAATAAACTCAATTTTGAAAACTTAGAATTTATTAAACAATGAAAAAAATATTCTTTTATTTATATTTAATTATACTTGTCTCTTCTTACCAAAATGCACACTCAAAATTTGATATAAAGGCATCCACCGCTATATTGCAAGATTTTTTATCTGGGGAAATTATTTTTGAAAAAGATCCTGATGAACAAATTTATCCTGCTTCAATGACAAAAATAATGACATCCATAATAGCTTTTGATTTATTGAAAAAAGGTGACCTTGATTTAGATGATAAATTTTTTGTTTCAGAAAATGCATGGCGTTTATCCAAAAGTGGTTATTCATCTATGTTTATAATGGTGGGAGATGAGGTAAGTGTTGAAAATCTTTTACGTGGAATTATTGTAGCTTCCGGCAACGATGCCTGCGTAGCACTAGCTGAGGGTATAGCCGGATCTGAAGATCAATTTGCTATCATGATGACTTCTAAAGCAAATGAAATTGGTATGAAAAATACTAATTTTTCTAATTCTTCAGGTATTGATGACATAAATAACTATTCAACTGTTAAAGATATATTAATTATGTCGAACTATTTAATTAAAAATTTTCCAGATTATTACAAATATTATAGTGAAAAAGAATTTACTTGGGATAGAACTGGTGGAGACCCGATTAAGCAAGGCAACAGAAATCCTTTGTTATATAAAAATATAGGTGCCGATGGCATAAAAACAGGACACCTTGCTATTTCAAAATATTCGTTAGCTGCATCAATATACAAAAACAATAGAAGATTAATTTCAGTTGGAAGTGGCTTTGATACAAAAAAATCTAGATCAAAAGAATCAGAAAAATTATTAATATGGGGATTAACAAATTTTGATACAATTGAAATTGCAAAAAAAGATACAAACTTTATTAAATTAGATGTCTGGTTGGGTAAAAAAGCTAAAATAGATGCATATGTAAAAAATGACATTTATAAAACTATACCAAAGGCCAGGAAAAAATATTTAAAAGTTGAAATTGTTTATGATGGACCTGTTCATGCTCCAATTAATAAAGATGATATAATTGGTAAGTTAAATGTTAAATATAAAGATGAATTGCTAGGCGAATATGATTTATTTGCTTATGAAAGTATAAAAAAAATAAACATTTTTTCCAGATTAATTAAGTCTATTAACTATTTGATATGGGGCGATGTATAAAAAACCATTAATAGTATTCGAAGGCATTGAGGGCTCTGGTAAAACAACGCACATAAATTATGTAGCAAATTTATTAAAGAAGAAAAAATTAAAGTTCATTAAAATAAGAGAGCCCGGAGGTAATAAAAACTCAGAAAAAATAAGAAGAATAATATTAAGTAACAAGTCTAATTTTAATAATAAAACAGATTTGTTGTTGTATCTTGCGGCAAGAAGTGAAAATGTTGAAAAAACAATTTCAAAATATTATAAAAAAAAAATAATACTAATAGACAGATTTATTGATTCAACAATAGCTTATCAGCATTATGGAATGGGTATACCAAAAAA
>CABXMS010000030.1 GCA_902513415.1 uncultured Pelagibacteraceae bacterium | reverse complement strand
TAAACTGAAGTAATTTTTTTACTATTAGATTTTTTAACAAAATAAATACCAATAATTACCGCTACTACTGCTACTAAAACTTTTGAGGTGATCAATTCCTTTAAAAATATATATCCCAATATGATTCCAAATATTGGAATTAAATAAGCTACTTGAGCTTGAAAAACTAATCCATTGTTTTTTAATATTCTAAATCTAAGCAACCAGGCAATACCTGTTGCAAATATACCAAGGTAAATAACTGATATTGTTGATGCTGTGCTTGGAGTTAAATTCCAAGGTTGTTCTGTATAAGCTGATATAGGGATTAAAAATATCACACCCCATATTAATATTGAAGCTGTTACATTTTCATTTTTTTTATTACTTATTTTAAGAGTTAATAAACCACCTATTACATAAAAAGTTGAAGCAAAAAAAATAATTAGAGCAGATAGAAAATTATTTTCATTAATTAAAATATTATCTGAAAACAGAAAAACTATTCCTGAAAATCCAAGCAGAACGCCAAATACTTTTGTAAAATTTACTTTTTCATTGCTGGTAAAAAAATGAGCTAAAACCGTTGCGCTTAAAGGTGTGCTCGCCATTAATATTGCTGCTAAATTACTTTGTACCTTTTGAACTCCATATGCTATTAAAAAAAAAGGAATAACTAGGTTCACCATACCTATTATGGCAAACCAAAGCCAATCTTTTGAAAATGCTTCAATTTTTATTTTTTTAAACAAACATAAACCAATTACTGGGATAGCACCAAAAAATATTCTCAATAATGCAATTGTAACAGGTCCATAAGAATATGTTGCTATTTTAATATTGAAAAATGCAGATGACCATATCAACGCCAAAATTATAAGAAGAACATAATCTAATACTTTTGGTTCTTTCATTTAAACTAAGTCCTCTTCTTTTCCTTCTGTAATTTCGATCAATTGTTTATAAGCAATCTTAAAAATTGAATTCGGATGACCGGCCGCAGCATACACATATTCAAACCTAGATAAAGATGAATCTATTAATATTTTTATCTCTTTTAGATGACCTACTGGAGAAACTCCTCCTATTGAAAAACCTGTTTGACTCTTCACTTGATCAGCATCAGCCATACAAACATCATTTTTTTCAACAATTTTTTTAACCTTGTTTAATGAACATCTTTTGTCTCCTGACACTAAACATAATAAAAAATCATCGTCTGTTCTTAATAATAGACTTTTAACTATCGCACCTACTTCACAATTAAGAGAGTTTGCCGCATCATTTGCTGTTCTTGCTGTTTTATCTAAAACTTGAATTTTTAGAGAATGGTCAAAACTTTCAAGAACCCTGGTAACTCTTAGGACAGGTTCTTTATTTAACAGGTTATCCATAAAATTATTAATCGATTGTTTATGCCTTATTTATACGATTATGTTCTATGAGTAAAATGCATAGGTGGTATCCCATTAATAAGCAATATTTATATGATTTTTTTTGATATTAGAATTTAAAAATTGAGGTAAAAAATTATGAGTTCAAATAAAGTATTTAAAAAAATGAAAGACAATAAGATCGAATATGTTGATCTTAGGTTTACTGATCCGAGAGGAAAATTACAGCATTTAACTATGGATGCAACAACTCTTGATGAAGAAATGTTAAACGATGGTGTTTTTTTTGACGGATCATCAATAGCTGGTTGGAAAGCAATCAATGAATCTGATATGATTTTAAAGCCCGATTTATCTAGAACAGTAATTGATCCTTTCACTACTCACAATACTATGGTTTTGTTTTGTGATATTTTAGATGCTGTTAAAAAAGACCCTTATGAAAGAGATCCAAGAGGAATTGCAAAAAAAGCTGAAGCGTATTTAAAAAAAACAGGATTGGGTGATAAAGCTTATTTTGGTCCAGAACCTGAATTTTTTGTATTTGACGATGTAAGAATTAAGAATGATATGAATGAAATTGGATTTTCAATAGATAGTAGTGAAGGTCCATACAATTCAGGAAAAAAATACGATAGTGGAAATATGGGTCATAGACCTGGAATTAAAGGAGGATATTTTCCAGTACCTCCTGTTGATAGCGCTCAAGATATGAGAGGAGAATATTTAAAAGGCTTACGAGATGTTGGTATAACGGTTGAAAAACACCATCATGAAGTTGCTCCAAGTCAACACGAACTTGGAATGCTTTTTGGCACATTGGTAGATCAAGCTGATAATGTGCAACTATATAAATATGTTGTTCAAATGGTTTCACATTCATTTGGTAAAACAGCAACATTTATGCCTAAGCCTGTAAAAGGCGATAATGGATCTGGAATGCATGTACACCAATCTATTTGGAAAGGTAACACTCCAGTTTTTTCTGGAGATAAATATGCAGGCTTGTCTCAAACTGCTCTTTATTACATAGGTGGAATATTAAAACATGCCAAAGCAATAAATGCTTTTTCAAATGCTACAACTAATAGTTATAAAAGATTAATTCCTGGATTTGAAGCACCAGTACTTCTTGCTTATTCTGCTAGAAATAGATCTGCTTCTTGTAGAATTCCTATAACTTTAAGTAAAAAGGGAGCAAGATGTGAAATTAGATTTCCTGATGCTTCTGGAAACCCCTATTTAACTTTTGCATCAATGTTAATGGCAGGACTTGATGGAATAAAAAATAAAATTGACCCAGGCAAATCATTCGATAAAGATTTATATTCTCTATCTGAAGATGAAGTAAAAAAAGTTCCAACTGTTTGCGGCTCGCTAAGGGAAGCAATGGAAAGTCTTGATAGAGATAGAGCTTTTTTAAAACAAGGTAATGTTTTTACTGATGATCAAATTGATGCGTATATTGCATTAAAATTTGAAGAAATACACAATTTTGAACATACTCCTCATCCTGTAGAGTTTGAAATGTATTATAGTTGCTAAATTATTTTTTACTTTTCAGTATTTTTTGGTCGGCAATTTTATCTTTATTTACACCTTCTTTAATAGTGTAATCTAAAGTACCGTTAGCACCAGCCTCAACTTCTTTGCGTAAAGTCCTAAATAAAGCTTTTTCTTTTTTGTTTTCAGCAACTTTATTAGAATGCTTTTCTAAATGTTTTGTGTCTCTCATTGCAGGGTATTATACCTTAAATGATTCACCACATCCACATCTTTCAGTTTCGTTAGGATTTTTAAAGACAAAAGATGAAGAAAACTCCCCTTTTTTGTAATCCATTTCAGTACCTAAAAGATACATAATTGCTCCAGGATCTATAAATACTTTAACACCTTTTTGTTCAATTAATTCGTCATTTGGATTAACTTCTTTGGAATATTCCATAACATAAGACATTCCTGCACAACCTCCAGATTTAACGCCAATTCTTACTCCGATTGAATCGTTCTTCGCACTAGACATTATTTCTTTAATTCTAGACGCAGCATTTTCTGTTAATGAAATAATTTCTTTTTTCACAAATTTAGCTCCAATTTAGCAGCTTCTGACATCATTGATTTATCCCAGGGCGGATCCCAAACTAATTGAAGATCAACTTTTTCAACTCCTTTAATTTCCATTATACTATCTTTTACTTCTTTAGGTAGACTTTCTGCAACTGGGCAATTTGGTGTAGTTAGTGTCATTTTAACACTGATATTTTTATCTTTAACAAAAACATCATAAATTAAACCTAATTCATAAATATTTACGGGAATTTCAGGATCGTAAATTTTTTTAATTTCAGCAATTACTTTTTCTTTTAGCTCCATTAAATTTCCAAACTTTCAGTATTTATTTCATTTTGTGTTTTTTCAATTGCTGAGGTTAAAGTGTGCCAGGAAAGAGTTGCACATTTAACTCTCATTGGATATTTTTTGACTCCAGACAAACACATTAATTTTGTTTTTTCATCATCATTTAATAGTTTTGTATTTAATTTTTCTTTTTCTTTTATCATTTTTAAAAAGTCACTTATAATTTCCTTAACTTGATTTTCTTCTTTTCCTTTTATTAAATCGGTCATGATAGATGCTGATGCCATTGAAATAGCACATCCGCTCCCCTCAAAAGAAATATCTTCAACTTTTTTTTTTTCATTTAATTTTATATATAAGTGAACCTTATCTCCACATAATGGATTGTAACCTTTTGCATCTTTATTAA
>CABXMS010000029.1 GCA_902513415.1 uncultured Pelagibacteraceae bacterium | reverse complement strand
ACTCTTAACTTTTTTAATAGGAGGAGTTTCTCTAAATTTTGAAATACCTCTATTAAAAAAATTATCAACCACATCATTCGTGTATGAAGGAGGTATTGGAATACCACCTGAATTAATAGCATTAACTTTGGCTTTATCTTTATACACAGCAACTTTTATTGCAGAATGTGTAAGAGCTGGAATTCAAGGAATTAGCAAAGGTCAAAAAGAAGCTGCTGCATCAATAGGTCTAACACCAAATCAAGTTTTAAAATTAGTTATAATGCCTCAAGCATTGAGAATCATAATACCACCTACAACAAATCAGTATTTGAATTTAACAAAAAATTCTTCACTCGCTGCAGCTATAGCTTATCCCGACTTAGTTTTAGTTTTTGCTGGTACTGCATTAATGCAAACTGGTAGAGCAATAGAAATAGTGTCGATTACTATGTTTACTTATTTATCAATCAGTTTATCGATATCTCTTCTAATGAACTGGTATAACAAAAAAATCGCTATTAAGGAAAAGTAATGAATAAATTAAATTTATTAAAACCTGATAAAAAAAATTTAACTACATATTTATACAGTGGTTCTATTTTATTTTTATTAGCTGTATTAGATGTTTTTTTAAATGCTTTTTTTGCAATCAAAATTACATCCTTTTTGCCAAGTTTTATTAGTTTTTTTCTACCATTTATACTTGGGGTTGTAGGCTTACATTTAATTAGAATAGAATTTTCAGGAATACAAAATTTAGATCTATTAAATAAAAAAATCAATACTAGCAATTTTAATGCTATTTTAACATTATTAATTATTTTTGCAGTTATAAAAATAATTCCTCCTGTAATGAGCTGGTTTATTATAGATGCTAATATTGCTGGTGATACGAAGGATGCATGCACTGGTAGTGGAGCGTGTTGGACTTATATTAAAGTTTGGTTACGTAGATTTGTTTATGGTATGTATCCTAACGAATATCAATGGAGAATAAATATATCTTTCATTTTATTAATCGGTTTAGCTTTTGTTGGTTATTTTGCAACCGAAGGAATGAAGAAATTTTTAACATTATATTATGTTGTCATATATCCAATCATAGCTTTTATAGTTATTTATTATTTGATATCAGGCGGATCATTTGGTCTTGAATGGGTTGAAACAGGTGCTTGGGGAGGATTATCGCTAACTTTTGTAGTTTCTTTCTTTTGTTTAATTTTCTGCTTTCCATTAGGTATGTTTTTAGCTTTAGGACGAAGATCTATATTGCCTACAATTAGATATATATCTGTTGGTTTTATTGAATTTTGGAGAGGAGTCCCATTAATAACGGTATTATTTATGTCATCGGTTATGTTTCCTATGTTTTTACCAGAAGATTTTTTTATGGATAAATTGGTTAGAGTGATTATTGCTATATCTTTATTCGAAGCTGCTTATGTTGCGGAAGTGATAAGAGGAGGTTTGCAAGCCCTCCCAAAAGGTCAATATGATGCAGCAAAATCTCTTGGCATGGGCTATTGGAAAATGCATATTTTCGTAATTTTGCCTCAAGCTCTTAAACTAGTAATTCCAGGTATCGCTAACACTTTTTTGGCTCTTGTAAAAGACACACCTTTAATATTTGTTGTTGGACTTCTAGAAATCGTTGGAATGTTAAATCTTGCCAAAACTAATCCTAAATGGCTTGGATTTGCTATGGAAGGCTATGTTTTTGCTGCTATAATTTTCTGGATAATTTGTTATGCTATGAGTAGATATAGCTACAATTTAGAATTAAAATACAAAACTGAAAGATAAAATTATGTCTGATCCAATAATAAAAATTGAAAAAGTAAGCAAATGGTTTGGAGACTTTCAGGTATTAAAAGATATTAATTTAGAAGTAGAAAAAAATAAAAAAATAGTTGTTTGCGGACCATCTGGATCAGGAAAATCTACCTTAATTAGATGTATAAATAGACTTGAAGAACATCAAAAAGGATCAATCATAGTTGATGGTACAGAACTTTCAGAAGACACAAAGAATATAGAGACAATTCGTGCAGAAGTTGGAATGGTTTTCCAGCAATTTAATCTTTTTCCTCATTTATCGATCTTAGATAACTGTACACTTGCACCTATATGGGTAAAAAAAATGCCTAAAAAGGATGCAGAAGTACTTGCTATGAAACAATTAGAAAAGGTTCAAATTGCTGATCAAGCAATTAAATATCCCGGTCAATTATCAGGAGGACAGCAACAAAGGTGTGCTATTGCTAGAGCTTTGTGCATGGAACCTAAAATAATGCTCTTTGATGAACCAACCTCAGCATTAGATCCAGAAATGATAAAAGAAGTACTTGATGCAATGGTGAATTTAGCTAAAGGTGGAATGACAATGATAGTTGTAACTCATGAAATGGGTTTTGCCAAGGAAGTCGCAGATGAAGTAATATTTATGGATGAAGGAATGATTGTTGAAAAAGCTGAAACAAAAGAGTTTTTTGCTAATCCAAAAAGCGATAGAACTAAGCTATTTTTAAGCCAAATTCTTTAAATATTCTTTAAAAAGTGCCTTGACAGCTTTTTGGGTTTTAAAAAAAAATATTTATTTTATAATTTTATTACTTGCAATAAGTCTTTAATTAGAGTTGAATTAATTTTTTTAAGAGGGGTCTTAATGGAAGTAAATTTTAATAAACACTTGGGGAACAAGCTTAAGCTAAGAAGATTGGCATTGGGCTTAACACAAACAAAAGTAGCAAAAGCAATAAATGTTACATTTCAACAAATACAAAAATATGAAAAGGGAACTAATGGTGTTAGTTCAATAAGATTATTGCAACTATCTAACTATCTTAAAGTACCAATAAATTATTTTTTTGAGGATTTTTCAGAGTATTTAGTAAACTTAGAAAGATCTAAAGAAAAGCATATGAATGTTAACTATAACTTTTTAACTAAAATTTTTTCAGAACTAAGCGATGATCAAAAAATTAAATTTAGTAAAAGTTTGCAAACAGTAAATATTGGAGTCCAAAAAGTAGTTTAGTTTTGGCTCCTCGGGCAGGACTCGAACCTGCGACCAATTGATTAACAGTCAACTGCTCTACCAACTGAGCTACCGAGGAATGTAAAAAAAACAACTTACTTTTTTTTTTATCTAACACAACACTTTTTTTGGAGGCAACGCCCGGAATCGAACCGGGATACAAGGATTTGCAATCCTCTGCGTAACCATTCCGCCACGTTGCCATACAAATATATAATAAATCAATTTGAATGATGTTTATATAATTGATTTTTCAAATTAGTCTATAAATATTCAATATAATTTCACCATTGTTTATTCAAATGATTAATTTATAAACTAAACATCTATGTCTACAGATAAATATATACATTCTGAAGTAGAAAATAGAATTTATTCTTATTGGGAAAAAAATAATCTTTTTAAGCCAAAAAAAAATAAAAAAAAATTTTCTATAGTTATACCTCCACCAAATGTAACTGGTAGTTTACACATGGGTCATGCATTAAATAATTCAATTCAAGATCTATTAATCAGATATCATCGAATGAATAATTATGAAACCTTATGGCAACCAGGTACCGATCACGCTGGAATAGCTACTCAAGCTTTAGTAGAGAAAAAACTTGAAAAAGAAGGAATTAATAAAATTGATATTGGAAGAGATGAGTTTATTAAAAAAGTATGGGAGTGGAAAAAACAGTATGGAGATATAATAATTAATCAATTAAAAAAACTAGGATGTTCATGTGACTGGTCAAGAAACGCATTTACTATGGATGCCAATTTATCTAAATGTGTTCAAAAAGTATTTATTGATCTCTATAAGAAGAAAATAATTTATAAAGCAAAAAAACTTGTTAATTGGGATACAGTATTAAAAACTGCTATCTCTGATCTTGAAGTAGACCAACGTGAGGTCAATTCAAAAATATATTATATTAAATATAAATTAGATGACATTGATGATTTTATAGTTATAGCAACAACTAGACCTGAAACTATGCTTGGAGATACTGCAATAGCAGTAAATCCAAAAGACAAAAGATATAAAAATCAAATAGGCAAAAATGTAATTTTACCTATTGTAGGAAGAAAGATAAAAATTATAGCTGATGAATATGCTGATCCAGATCAAGGTTCTGGAGCGGTTAAAATTACACCCGCTCATGATTTTA
>CABXMS010000028.1 GCA_902513415.1 uncultured Pelagibacteraceae bacterium | reverse complement strand
TAGAAAAAAAATTAGAACACTCAACTAAAACCATTAAAAATAATTTACATAGACAAGAATTTTTAAGTGCAGTTAATGAAAAAAAAACAATAAACCTAATTGAGAATTATGGATATATTGATTTTAAAAAGAAAACTGAGGATCAAACCTACGAGATCGATGGTAAAAAAATTATATTAGAAAAATTCCAAACAAATGCGATTTCAGTGCCAAAACATGTTGGCAAAGGTACTGCATATTTAGAATATGATGATAATAATCTTATTATTGCATCTGCCCATGGCATGTTTTTTTATGCAAACATTGACGAATTTAATAACAACTCTTTTGAAGCTAAAGTAATTAAAACTAATATTAGAGAAAAAATTAAATATGACAGATTTTATATTAAAAACGATTCAGACAGTTATGGAATTAAAGATTTATTTATTTTAAATAAAAAAATTTTTATTTCATATAATAAACAAGAAGACGATACAAACCGCTAATGAAATAAATGCCCAAGGTGTAGCATTAACTGAAGAGTGAGCTTTAGTTATGCCAGCCAAACCTTTTGGTACTGTAGCTAAATCAGCTGCAGAATTTTTAATTGATCCCAAACCAAATTGACCTTCAAGTTCAGCTATTCTTGCAACTTCATCCGCTAACATTAAGTGTGGAAAAAATCCAGCACCCATTTTATTACTAATCCAGAATACTGGAAGTAAGTATGCTATTATTAATACTATGTATTGTGCAACCTGCGTCCATGTAACAGCTCTCATTCCACCAAGCATAGAACAAATTAATATACTTGCTAAACCAACATACACAGCTATTCCAAATGGAATATCTAATGCAACTGAAGCAATAGTTCCTGTTGCGTTAATCTGTGCAGTCACATATGTGAATGAAGCTACTGTTAATACTAATACTGCAGATAATCTTGCTATGTTACCACCGTATCTTGTACCTATAAAATCTGGAACTGTATAACATCCAAATTTTCTAAGGTAAGGCGCTAATAAAGAAGCAACTAATACATATCCACCAGTCCATCCAACTAGAAGTGCCATATATCCATAGCCCTTAAAGTAAATTCCACCTGCCATTGCAACGAATGATGCACCAGACATCCAGTCTGCTGCAGTCGCCATTCCGTTAAATACTGTTGGAACTTGTCTTCCAGCTACATAATAAGCATCTAATTGAATTGTTCTTGATAGATATCCAATTATTGCATAGATAGAAACAGTGAATGCAACAAAAGCAATACCTATTGCTTTTGCAGACATACCTGCTTGTTCTGCGATTGCCATTAAGATTATGAATACAAGAAAACCTCCTGTATAAATTCCATAAACTTTTGGCAAATTATCTATAAATTTACCTTTAATCATTAGTCATCCTCTCTTTCGGTATAACCAAATTCTTCATCTATTTTTTCTTGTCTTCCCGCAAACCAAAAAATTAATATTACGAAAATTCCCAATGATCCTTGACATGTCATGTAGTAAGATAATGGGTATCCAAGAGGTCTAAAACTAGATGCTTCCATTTCGGCTCCAAAGAGAAAGATGCCAATTGAGAATACAAACCAGATTGCTAAAGTTACCCAAAGCAAATTTCTAGTCTTTTCCCAGTGTTGTGCTTGTTTTGACATTTTTAATCTCCCTATAGGTTTAAAAAGGGGCAGCTTACTCATAATAGAGTGGATTGAAACCTTAAAAAATGCTCCAAAAACTTGAGCTTTTGTAATATAAAACAACTACAGGTAGTGGAATGACATTAAAATATAAATTCAATTTAAAGGATATAAAACTTGAAGATTTTGGAGTTTATCTTTTTTCACTATTTAAAGCTATTTTGCCAAAGAAAAAAATTAAAAATATTAATGATCTAGAATCATTTATTCAAAAGAAGTCAGCTTGGGTGTCTCAAGTAACTTTATACAATTATTTAAAAACAAGAATGGGCACAAAATATGTATTGCATTTTGACAATGACGAATTATTGGGTTCAATTAATAAGGCTAAATGGAATATTTATTCCATAGCTTTACAAGATCTTACTTTTTATAGTCTTTCGTATCTTAATGTCTTTTTTAATTATCAGGAAATGCATAATGCAAAAAAAATTTATGATAAAATTTTAGATGATGAGATTTTAAATGGAATACCAGAAGAAGTAATTAATAAAGGAAAAATTTCATTTGAGAAAAGATTGCAAAAAATAGATTGGAAAACTTATTATAAGTCTTGGCCATTTAATGAAAGTGCTTTAGCTTTATATGAGTGGGCACCAATAGCCGATGAATTAAAAACCTTAGATAAAAAAATTGTTCTAAATTCAATGATTTTAAAATGGGACAATATTAAAAAAGAATTTGAAAAACTAATAAGTATTTAAATATTTTTTCTATTATCAACTAAACTTTGCACAACACTTGGATCTGCTAGTGTTGTTGTGTCACCAAGTTGTTCATGTTCATTTGCAGCAATTTTTCTTAAAATTCTTCTCATAATTTTTCCTGATCTAGTTTTTGGCAATCCTGGAGCAAACTGTATAAAATCTGGTGTTGCAATAGGTCCTATTTGTCTTCTTACCCAGTGCTTTAAATCTCTTTCAAGCTCACCACTAGGAGTCTCGCCTGAATTAAGAGTAACATAACAATATAAACCATTTCCTTTTATATCATGTGGATACCCTACCACTGCAGCTTCAGCTACTTTTGAATGAGCTACAAAAGCACTTTCAATTTCTGCTGTACCTAAATTGTGTCCAGATACAATTATTACATCATCAACTCTTCCAGTAATCCAGTAATAACCATCTTTATCTCTTTTGCATCCATCACCAGTAAAGTATTTACCTTCAAACTGAGAAAAATAAGTTTCTATAAATCTATTATGGTCACCATATACCGTTCTCATTTGTCCAGGCCAAGATTGTGCAATACATAATCTGCCCTGAGCTTCTCCTTTTAAAACTTTACCATCTTTATTTACTATAACTGGTTTTATCCCATAAAAAGGTTTTGTTGTTGATCCTGGTTTAAGATCTATGGCTCCAGTTTGTGGACTTATAAGTATTCCTCCAGTTTCTGTCTGCCACCAAGTATCAACTATTGGACATCTAGAGTCTCCAACTGTTTTGTAATACCATTGCCAAGCTTCAGGATTAATAGGTTCTCCAACGGTTCCAAGTAATTTTAATGTTTTTCTTGATGTTTTTTTAACAGGTCCTTCACCTTCTCTCATAAGCGCTCTTATTGCTGTTGGAGCAGTATAAAAAATATTTACTTTATATTTATCAACTATTTGCCACCATCTTGAATAATCCGGATATGTTGGTATTCCCTCAAACATTATAGTTGTTGCGCCATTTGCAAGTGGTCCATAGATAATATAGCTATGTCCAGTTATCCAACCTATATCTGCGCTACAAAAATAAATATCTTTTGGTTTATAGTTAAAAATATATTGATGTGTCATTGATGCATAAACCATATAACCACCTGTTGTATGCAAAACACCTTTAGGTTTTCCAGTAGATCCAGACGTATAAAGAATAAATAATGGATCTTCAGCATTCATTTCCTCAGGATCACATTGTGATGAAACATTTTTTGTCATTTCGTGAAACCAAACATCTTTATCTTCATTCCAATTAATACTGTTCCCCGTTCTTTTAACGACAATACATTTTTTTACATTTGGACAGTTTAATAAAGCTTCATCAGTTATTGATTTTAAGGGAATTAATTTTCCACCTCGAACTCCTTCGTCTGCGGTTACTATAAAATCTGATTTACAATCATTTATTCTTCCTGCAATACTTTCTGATGAAAAGCCTCCAAAAATTATAGAATGCACTGCTCCAATTCTTGCGCATGCAAGCATAGTATACGCCAATTCTGGAATCATTGTTAAATAGATTGTAACTCTGTCACCTTTTTTTACTCCCAGTTCCTTAAGTCCATTTGCAGTTTTAGAAACTTCATTGTGTAATTGTTTATAAGATATTTTTTTATGAACTTTTGGATCGTCACCTACCCATAAAATTGCTGTTTTATCTTTATTTTTTTTGAGATGTCTATCAATACAATTTGCTGAAGCATTTAGAGATCCATCATAAAACCATTTTATGTGAACATCTGTTTTACTATATTTTACATCTTTAATTTTTGTATAAGGTTTTATCCAAGTAATTCTTTTTCCTTCTTTTCTCCAAAAGCCATCATTATCTT
>CABXMS010000027.1 GCA_902513415.1 uncultured Pelagibacteraceae bacterium | reverse complement strand
ACCAATGTTTCAAATGTGTTTAGGTATTCCATGGGGAGCTCCAGCAACGCCTTTAGCAATGCAAGCGATGAAAGATATTATGCCAAAAGAAGGAATATGGTCAGGTTTTGCAATTTCAAAAAATGAAATGCCATTTGTTGCACAAACAGTAATTATGGGAGGTAATCCTCGGGTAGGACTTGAAGATAATTTGTATTTATCAAAAGGTAAATTAGCCACAAATGCTCAACTAGTTGAAAAAGCAGTAAGCATTATAGACAGTCTTGGATTTTCAATAAATACACCTGCTGAAACAAGAGAAAAACTTAAGCTTGTTAAACAAAAATAATTAAAATGTGTCAACTTGTTACAGTTGTTTGAGTTGATTAAAATATTTTTATACTTATATAACTTACATAAATTATACTAACGGTCACATAATATGAAATTATCAAAAAATTTAATAATATTACTAACAATGTTATTACTATCTACCATTTCATTCGCAGAAGATGCAACGGTAGAAATGCTTAATAAATTAGGAAAAGAATCTATGGTTTTTTCCAAAAAAATTGTGAGAATTCAAGTTGGAGACACTGTTTTTTGGAAGGCAATTGATAAAGGTCATAATGTCGAGTTTATAAAAGGCGGTGTTCCCGAAGGTGTCGAAAAATTTAGATCAAAATTTAATGTTGATACAGAGTATAAATTTACAATTCCAGGGATTTATGCATACTGGTGCACTCCTCATAAAAATATGGGAATGATAGGTTATGTTGTGGTCGATGGAGACATGTCAAATTTGGAAGCAATTAAAAAAATAAGATATTCTGCAAAATCAAAAAAGATAGCACCTGATTTAATTAACCAGCTTTAGTTAAATTATTTTTTTTAGAAAAATTCTAAGATTTTTTTAAAGATTTTTGAAGCTCTTTATTGGTAATGTACCCTTTAACATTTCCTTTTTTGTCAACTACTTCGCAATTTGCATTTGTACAAACAACTTGAGGTAAAAAATCTTCAATAAATTGATCTTCTCCAACTTTTACTAAATTATTTTTGTCGATCCCATTAGATTCATTTGGTGCAGTCATAATAATTTTAGCTTTAATTACTTTTGCTCTATTTACATCTTTAACGAATGCTGCAACATAATCGTCAGCAGGATTCATAATAATTTCAACTGGAGTTCCAACCTGAACAAGTTTTCCTGCATTTAGTATTCCAATATGGTCTCCTAGTCTTAAAGACTCATCCAAATCGTGGGTAATAAAAACTATAGTTTTTTTCATTTCAGATTGAAGCTCAATTAATTGTTTTTGCATATCGCTTCTAATCAATGGATCTAATGCTGAAAAAGCTTCATCCATTAACATTATATCACTATTGGTAGCAAGAGCTCTTGCTAAACCTACTCTTTGCTGCATTCCTCCAGATAGTTGATTTGGATATTGATGTTCAAAACCATTAAGACCAACAGCTTCAATTTTTTCCATCGCAATTTTATTTTTTTCATCTTCAGGTTTTCCTTGCATTTCTAAACCGTATCCAACATTTTGAATTACTGTTTTATGTGGGAATAAACCAAATCTTTGAAAAACCATGCTCATTTTATGTCTTCTAAAATCAATAAGTTGTTCTTGATTTAGAGACATTACATTTGTACCTTCAATTAAAATTTCGCCATCAGTTGGATCAATAAGTCTATTTAAATGTCTAATTAAGGTAGATTTTCCTGAGCCAGAAAGACCCATACAAACAAAAATTTCTCCTTCTTGAATGTTAAGAGAAACATTATCCAAACCTACTGTGTGTCCAGTTTTTTTTAAAATCTCATCTTTAGTTGCCCCATCTTTAACCATGGGTAAAATTTTGGATGGATTGCTACCAAATATTTTGTATACGTTGTTTATTTCAATTTTAGACATTTTTTATAATTTTTTAGCAGTTGGCACTCATTCTTGCAAAGACATTAATATGAAGAACAAATAACCAACATAAAATGAATAGTTAAATTACTTTTTTCAACTATAAATTGCATTGAAAAGAAATTTAAATATAATAACCATTTGATTATGACATCTATTTCTAAAGTAGAAAAAAATACAAGTTATTTAAAAATAATCTGGAACGACGGTGAAGAAAGTAAATTTAATTTTTTATGGTTAAGAGATAACTGCCCAACAGCTCATGACACAAACTCAAGGCATAGAATGTTTAATATTCTTGAAGCTTCACAAAATATAAATCCAAAAAAATATAATATTAATTCTGATGGAAAATTAGAAATAGAATGGAGCGAAGGAGAACATACAAGTTATTACGATCCTAGTTGGCTAAGAGATAACTGTTATACTATAAAAAATAAAACTAAGTATATTTCGCCTTATAAATTGTGGGACAGTTCATTAGAAAAAAATCTAAAATCTATAGAAATACAACATGACGAAATTATAAACTCTGAAAAAGGATTAATCAGATGGTTAGAAATTTTACACCAAAAAGGAATTGCAATAGTAAAAAATGCTCCAACTACAAAAGAATCGGCGTTTCCAGTTTTAAATAGGATAAGTCATACAAGAGAAACTTTTTTTAAAACTCCTTTTGAAGTCGTAAATATACCAAAACCCAATAATTCTGCATATACAGCTCATGGATTAAGAAACCATATAGACTTACCTTGGTTTGAAAATCCTCCTGGTTATCAATTTCTTCATTGTTTGATAAATGATGCAGAAGGAGGTGACTCCTCAGCAGTAGATGGTTTTGCAGTTGCTGAATATTTAAGAAAAAATGAAAAAAAAATTTTTGAAACTTTAGTGAAAGTACCTTTAAAATTTAGAGATAAAGATTACACACAAGTGTGTCATAGAAGCTTTTACGCACCAGCAATTAGTTTAACAAAAGATGGCGATTATAATGATATAAGATTTAGCGTTGCTACTATGGACGCTCTAGATTGTCATCCAGATATTATGGAAGATGTTTATAAAGCCCATCATAGATTTGGTAATCTTCTACATGATAATAAGTTTCAAATTAATTTTAGACTAGAATCTGGTGATATATTTTCATTTAATAATAGAAGACTTTTACATGGAAGAACAGCTTTTAATCCAAATTCTGGACATAGACATTTGCAAGGTTACTATATGGATAGAGACGAAATTATAGGTCGATTAAATTATTTAAAAAAATAGATTATTTCCAACCAGTTATAGTTTTCACTTCTAAGTATTCTTCTAAACCCCATTTACCACCCTCACGTCCATTTCCAGATTGTCTAAAACCTCCAAAAGGTGTTCCAGAATCAGCCCCATTTCCATTAATGTAGACACATCCTGACCTAAGCTTTTTTGCAACTCTATGGGCTTTTTCTTTATCCTCGGTTTGTAAATAATTTCCTAGTCCGTATTCAGTATCATTTGTAATTTTTATGGCTTCTTCCTCAGTTTCAAATTGAATAATTGATAAAACTGGTCCAAATATTTCTTGTTTTGCAATTTTCATATCATTGGTAACATTAGTAAATATTGTTGGTTTTATAAAATAACCTTTATTTAAATTGTCTGGCATTTCCGGACCGCCTGCAGCTAAAGTTGCTCCTTCATCAATTCCACTTTGAATTATATTTCTTATTTTATCATACTGAACTTTTGAAACCACGGGTCCAATGTGGTTACCTTTTTTAGAAGCTATATCTACTTTTATTTTATTTGTTTCATCGATTGCTTCTTCAACTGCTCTTTTATAAATTGATTTTTCAACAAGCATTCTTGTTGGAGCATCGCATGATTGACCGGAGTTACTCATTACATTTCTTATCCCGTCCCTTACCGCATTTGAATAAGAGTCTGCAAAAACTATATTTCCACCTTTTCCTCCTAATTCTAAACAAATTCTCTTAATCGTATTTGCTGCATTTTTAGAAATTAATTTTCCTGCTCTAGTTGATCCTGTAAAAGAAACCATATCAATATTACTATGACCAGATATATCTGTACCAACGCCAGCTCCATCTCCATTTACTAAATTAAAAACTCCAGCAGGAAAACCAGATTCATCTATCATTTCAGCAAACAACATTGCAGAAATAGGTGATATTTCAGATGGTTTAAGTATCATGGTGCAACCAGTTGCAAGAGCTGGAATTACTTTTAACGCTATTTGGTTAATTGGCCAGTTCCATGGAGTGATTAAACCACATACTCCAATTGGTTCATAACTTATTAGATTATTTGATTTAGAGTCGAATTGCTCCTCAAATTTAAAATT
>CABXMS010000026.1 GCA_902513415.1 uncultured Pelagibacteraceae bacterium | reverse complement strand
TTTTAACAAATCCAGAAAACGATCTAGCTGGATCCGCCCAGTATTGGTATGCTGAAACTTTTAGAATTCGACAGCTTTACACAGATGCTGCTTCAGCATATCTTGAAGGTTATCAAAAATATCCAAAAAGTGAAAAGGCTCCTATAAATTTATTGAAACTTGGAGTATCATTGGTTCAGATTGGAGAAAAAGATCAAGGTTGTTTAATGATTACAGGTGTTACAAAAGAATATCCTGAAGCAAATCAATCTGTTCTTCAAAAAGCTAAATATGAAGAAAAAAAGTTTGAATGCAAAAAAGATAATTCATAACAAGTTACAAAAACAATTAAAAAAACCAAAGATAAAATCTATTTATAAAGATTTTGAAAAATTATTAATAGATAAAAAATTATCAGGAAATTTAGCAGTAGCTGTATCAGGCGGAGCTGATAGTATGGCGCTAGCTTTTCTCGCAAAATGTTATTCAATATTAAAAAATGTTAAAATCAAATACTATCATTTAGATCATGGGCTAAGGTTAAATTCTGGAACAGAAGCAAAATTAGTAAAATTAAAATTAAAAAAATTCGATATAAATTGCAAAATTCTTACCTGGGAAGGAAAGAAACCAAATTCAAATATCCAATCTATTGCAAGAAAAAATAGATATAGACTGTTTTTAAAAGAAAGTATTAAAGATAAAGTAAAAACAATTTTAGTAGCTCACCATATTGAAGATTTGTACGAAAGTTTTATTTTAAGATTGTTAAGAGGCTCAGGTTTAAAGGGGTTGACTTCATTTAGCGTTTCAAAAACACAAGTTAGGCATAATTCAAACATTGATATTTTAAGACCTTTAATTAATATAAATAAAGGTAATTTGATTTATATTGTAAAAAATACATTTAATTTTTATTTAAAAGACCCTTCCAATAAAAACATTTTGTTTAAAAGAGTAAGAATCAGAAAATTAATTAATAATCTAAAAAGAGAAGGATTAGATGAAAAAAAATTAAAAATGACAATAAATAATTTAAGTGAATCAAATTTAACAATTAACCATTATGTAAAAAAAAATATGAGATTAAACTCAAATTTTTTGAAGGTAGATAATAAATTGACATGCATGATAAAAAAAGAATTTTTTAATCAACCCAATGAAGTAATTTTTAGGTCAATGGGAGATATATTAAAAAAAATAGGAGGAAATTATTATGCGCCAAGAGGAAAAAGCATAATAAATCTTATGAACAGAATGAAATTAAAAAAACTAAATAAAATTACTTTATCCGGATGTATTATTGAAAAATTGAGTAATTCATGGATTATTTATGCAGAAAAAAGCAAAAAAATTTAAAAATGTCACAAATTACCACTTGTTTAATATAGAATAATTCTTAATTTATACTTATGAATTTTAAAAATTTAGTTATGTGGGCTGTAATAGTTTTTTTAACTGTAGGTCTATATAATATGTTTAAATCACCACAGAGTTCAACGAATAATAAAAGTAATATTATTTTTTCAGAATTTTTAACCGAAGTTGACAATGGTAGGGTTGTTCAAGTTCAAATACAAGGAAATAATATCAACGGTATTATGTCAAATGGAGAAAAATTTTCTACTTATTCTCCCAACGATCCAAATCTAATCGAAAAGTTAACTGAAAGAGGAGTCAGTATATCTGCCGCTCCTATAGATGAAAAAATGCCTTCATTGTTAGGAGTGTTATTGTCATGGTTCCCTATGTTGTTATTAATAGCAGTTTGGATATTCTTTATGAGACAAATGCAAGGTGGAAAAGGCGGAGCAATGGGCTTTGGAAGATCGAAAGCAAAAATGATGAATGAATTAAAAGGCAAAATAACTTTTAATGATGTAGCCGGTGTTGAAGAAGCAAAAGAAGAAGTAGAGGAAGTAGTAGAATTTCTAAAAGATCCAAAAAAATTTAGTAGACTAGGAGGAAAAATTCCCAGAGGATGTCTATTGGTTGGGGCTCCCGGAACAGGCAAAACTTTATTAGCCAGAGCAATTGCGGGAGAAGCTGGAGTACCTTTTTTTACAATATCAGGGTCAGATTTTGTAGAGATGTTCGTTGGAGTTGGAGCTTCAAGAGTAAGAGACATGTTTGAACAAGGAAAAAAACATTCACCTTGCATAATATTTATAGATGAAATTGATGCTGTTGGAAGAAGTAGAGGAGCAGGTCTTGGTGGTGGAAATGATGAACGTGAACAAACACTCAATCAGTTATTAGTAGAGATGGATGGTTTTGACACAAACGAAGGTGTGATAATTATTGCTGCTACTAACAGACCAGATGTACTAGATCCCGCTTTATTGAGACCAGGAAGATTTGATAGACAGGTAGTTGTATCTCTTCCAGACATAATTGGAAGAGAAAAGATATTAAAAGTACATGTAAAAAAAATATCAATGGCGTCAGATATTAATTTAAGAACAATAGCAAGAGGAACACCAGGATTTTCAGGGGCAGATCTTGCAAATCTAGTTAACGAATCTGCGCTATTAGCTGCAAGAAAAAATAAAAGATTAGTAACTAGCCAAGAATTTGAAGAGGCAAAAGATAAAGTTATGATGGGTGCAGAAAGAAGATCAATGGTCATGACAGAAGATGAAAAAAAACTAACTGCGTATCATGAAGCTGGGCATGCAATTGTAACTATAAACGAAAAAGCTGCTTATCCAATTCATAAAGCAACAATAATTCCAAGGGGAAGAGCTTTAGGAATGGTTATGCAATTACCAGAAAAAGATGAAGTTTCTCAAACAAGAGAACAACTTCATGCGCAGATGGCCATTGCAATGGGTGGAAGAGTTGCGGAGGAGTTAATTTTTGGAGAAGATAAAGTAACTACAGGAGCAGCAAGCGATATTGAACAAGCCACAAAAAGAGCGAGAGCTATGGTTATGAGAGCTGGACTTAGTAAAGAATTGGGCCCAGTCTCCTATGGAGAGAATGAAGAAGAAGTGTTTCTTGGGCGTTCTGTAGCTAGGCAGCAAAACATGTCAGAAGAAACTGCAAAAAAAGTTGATGCAGAAATAAGGAAATTTGTTGAAAAAGGATATGAAAGAGCAACTAAAATATTAAAAGAAAAAATTGATGATCTTCATAAACTAGCAAAAGCGTTGTTAACATATGAAACTCTTACCGGCAATGAAATTGAAGATTTAATAAATAAAAATATTTATCCAGAAAATAAAGAAGATTTAAAAGTTGAGGAAGAAAAACAGAGCTCGGCATTAGGATCAATTGGATTAAAACCTAAAATTGTTCATTAGTATATAATGGAGAAATATTACACAAGAGCGTGTAATTTCTACTACGGTAAGCAGTCAAAATTAAAGGTAAAAAGTAATTTAGCACTTCCTTTAAGTGGCAACACCAACATTTCTTTTGATAATATAGAAATAATTACCAGAAAATATAAAAAAAAAATTCACATTAAAGACATAAGTCATCAAAGTAATAAATTGAAAAAAAAAATCAGAAATGATTTGAAATTAATAACAAAACGAAAAAAATTTAAAAATTTAAATTTAAATAATACACCAATATTGATGGGAGTTTTAAATTTAACGCCAGATAGTTTTTCAGATGGAGGAAAAAGAGCAATAACAAATTACAACACAATTAAAGTTTTTGAACATGGTAGTTTACCAACTTTTAGTTTCATAGAATGTAAACTTGAGACCGGTAGAACTCACCAGATAAGAGTTCACATGAGTTATAAAGGAAATCATATCCTGGGAGACAAAAAATACAAAAAAAAATTTAAAAAATTAAAAAATATAGATCAAGATCTTGAAAACACTCTTTTATCATTAAATAGACAGTTTCTACATGCAAAGCTATTGGGTTTTACACATCCATCTACTGGAAAATTAATGGAATTCAGCTCAAAACTCCCTCGAGATTTGGAAAATATATTAAAAAAGCTAAGAAAAGCTTGTAAATAAAAACATTGTAAAATTGTTAATCTTTATTAAATAAATACAAACAAAATGAATACAGCTACAAAAAAATATAATTTACCGTCTATCTCAAATGAAGGCGGTTTATCAGCCTACTTATCACAAATAAAAAAATTTCCTATGTTGGATGCTGAAGAAGAATATATGTTAGCTAAAAACTGGAAAGATACTGGAAATTTAAAATCTGCTGAAAAACTTGTTACAAGTCATTTACGTTTGGTAGCAAAAATAGCAATGGGATATAAAGGATATGGTCTTCCAGTTAACGAAATGATTTCTGAAGGAAACATTGGATTAATGCAGGCTGTTAAAAAATTTGAACCAGAAAAAGGTTTTAGATTGGCTACTTATGCAATGTGGTGGATTAAAGCATCTATTCAAGAATATATTTTAAGATCATGGAGTCTAGTAAAAATTGGAACTACAACGGCACAAAAAAAATTATTCTTTAATTTAAAAAAAATAAAAAATCAAATAGCTCCTCGAACCGAAGGAGACCTTAGAGACGAGCAAGCTAATGAGATTGCTCAAAAACTTTCTGTCAGTAAAAATGAAGTTGTTTCAATGAATAGAAGACTTTCTGGCAAAGAACATTCTCTTAATGCCCCAATTGGAGAAGATGGAGACCAATGGCAAGATTGGTTAGTTGATAAAGAAATGGATCAAGAACTAAAATTTGCTCAAAAAGAAGAAATGAATCAAAG
>CABXMS010000025.1 GCA_902513415.1 uncultured Pelagibacteraceae bacterium | reverse complement strand
AAACTTTTTTCTATATTCATAGGCTGTTTGACCGTTTAGCAAGCTATCAGGTCTTGAAAAATATATATATTCAAAAATACAAGGTCTTATTTTTTTTGTTGGAAATGGTTTAAGACTTTTTATTTGATCATTCTCTATATAAACAACCTCACCATTCTCAACTTCCCTTACAAATTTTGCACCAATTATATCTAGCGCACATGTTTCAGATGCAAAAACATAAGAATTTTTAAGCTTGCCAATGATTAAAGGTCTAATTCCATAAGGGTCTCTAACACCTACAAGCGTATTTTGTGTAAGCATTACAAGCGCATATCCTCCCTGTATATGAAATATTGCATCAATAATTTTGTCTATTGTTTTCTTTCTTTTTGATTTTGCAATAAGTTGAACAATGGTTTCAGTATCAGATGTGGTGTAGAAAATTGCTCCTTCTTTAACAAGTTTGTTTCTTAATGTTATTGCATTTGTTAGGTTTCCATTGTGAGAAATCCCTATACCTCCGGCATTAGTATCTGCAAAGAAAGGTTGAACATTTCTTAATGCAGTTCCACCCGTTGTACTGTATCTATTGTGTCCGATTGCATAATTGCCAGGAAGGCTTTTTAAAACCTTTTCTTTGTTGAAGTTGTCTCCAACTAATCCAAATCTTTTTTCTGAATGGTATTTGTTTCCATCAAAAGAAACAATGCCACATCCTTCTTGTCCTCTATGTTGAAGAGCATGCAAACCAAGAGCAGTTAATGTAGATGCATCAGGATTATTGCTAATTCCAAAAACTCCACATTCTTCTTTTAATTTAGGATTATAATTCTTGTACTTTATCTTTTGCATCTTCATATTGTTCTTTTTCTGGAAACTCTTTTATAAGGTAGTTGCTACCGTTTTCAACAAAAGTAAACATTATTGATTGATTTAAGTTAATTGGCCATTTTTTATAATTATAAATTATATTTATAGTTGTAAATATGCATACGACAATAATATAGGCTCTAAAAAATCCAAAAAAGAATCCAAATATTTTATCAATTGTTCCTATACCTGAATAAGAAACGGCTCCCTTTATTCCTTTATTAATTAATAAAATTATAAATATAACTATAACAAATAAAATTATTCCTAAAGAAATGTCCAGAATATATTCATTATCAATGATATCTTTCGCATAAGGTTTAACCTTAGGAAATAAAAATAAAGTTAAAACATAAGCAAATAACCATTTGGAAGCTGCCAAAATACTTAATACAAAACCTTGTCTAGAACACTTAATTAAAGATAATAATGTAAAAACAACATATATTAAATCAAAACTGGAAATATTTTCAAAAAATTTTAAAAATCCTTCCATTAATAATTTAATTTATTTCCAAAAGGTTGAAATACTAACAACAATGCTGGTAATAGAGTTAGTACTGATATCATAGCTAGCAGCATAGCAATTCCAGTAAATATTCCAAAATATATAGTGGGTATAAAATTAGATAAAACTAAAATTGAAAATCCAAAAACAATAGTTATTGATGTATTTAATATAGCCACACCTACTGTGGAATGACATTTTTTTAAAGTTAATTTGTAATCATTTATTTTGTTGTATTCTTCTTTAAATCTATAAATATAGTGAATACTATTATCAACGGCAATTCCTATTGTTATTGCTGCAATAGTTATTGTCATCATATCCAAAGGAATTTCTGCTATACCAATAATTCCTAAAATAAAAAATGCAGCAATAAAATTTGGAACAACCCCAATTAAAGATAACTTAATATTTTTAAATAAAATAAAAAACATTGCAAATATTCCGATCATAACAAAGCCAAGAGTTAAGATTTGCGATTTAAATAAACTTTGAAGCAAATTATTGAATAGAATAAGCACGCCCGCCAACTTAAATTCTTCTTTGCTTAGTCCAATTTTATTAACCAAATCGTGTCTAATTTGATTGATAAGATCGTTTCTTCTCAATCCTTCTTCAGAGTCTTTTATCCTTAAATTAATTCTTGCCTCAGAATTTGCTATCGAAATATATGGATCTACTATTTCTTTCTTAATTGTATCAGGAATTTTTGAATAAAGGACTCCCATTTCAAGGCTGCCAAGTGGTTTATTATCATTTAACTGTGTTGCTACTTGAATTATAGAAGAAAAAGATAAAACTTTACCTACTGCAGGCAAACTATCTAAATAGTTGTGAACTTTTTCAATTTTATTTATTTTGTCTTTAGTAAACCAATATTTTGAATCATCCTCTTCGCTTTCATTTTCACCCCAATCGTCATCTTCATCTACAACTCCATCATCTTTATCTTTTTTTGGAAACTTTATAATAATTTCAAGAGGAGTAGTTCCACCAAGTTTTTCGTCTATAAGTTTCATGCCTTTGTAAATTTCTGTATTTTTGCTAAAATAATTTATGAAACTATTTTCTACTTCAAGACGAGAAATGCCAAAAACACTAACAAAAAATATTATTGCACTTAAGAAAAAAATTAAATTTTTATTATTAATTGATAGATTTCCTAGTAAGTTTGTAAATACTGAATTTTTATTTTCATTAATATCTACACTTACATCTGAAACAAAACTAATTAAAGTTGGCAACAAACTAAAAGTAACAATAAATGAAACAATTAAACCTAAAGTCATCATCCAGCCAAAATCTATAATTGGTTTAATTTCACTAAAAATTAATGAAAGAAATGCAACAATTGTTGTAAGAACTGTATAAAGAATTGGCCAAAACATTTTTCCTGATGTTTTAAGAATAATTTCTTTTTTATTTAGATTAGGATTTTCTCTGATCAATTGTAAAAATCTAGTACTCATATGTATATTCATTGCCATAGTTAAGATTAACATCAGTGCAATAAAGTTTGACGAAATCACAGTAACCTTCCATCCTAATATGCCAAGTAAACCCATCATGATTACAACTGAGAAAAGGCAGCTGCTTATGGGAACTATAATCCAAATAATTTTCCTAAATACAAACCAAAGTGTAGCTACAATAAATACTAAAACTCCTATACCAAAAACAACAATGTCACTTTTTATAAAGGACATCATGTCATCAGCAATCATAGGTATTCCTCCCAAATGTATTTTTCCAACTTTGTTGTATGATTTTATTATTTCTCTTATTTCGATTATGTTATGGTGATTTTTTTTCTTTAATTTGTCTTTGTAGATTTCTATTTCATTTTTATTCTTAAATTCTTTAGGAATTTTATTTTTTTTTATATTTACAATTATTCCACTTGTTTTTCCATCTTCACTAATTACAAAGTTTCTAAAAACAGGACTATTTAAAATTTCATTAAATCCTCTTCTTTTGTCAATTCCATCACTTTTTAATGTGCTAAAATTTTGCAATCTTTCAGTTAATGTTTTATCAGTACTATTTAAGAGCGGGATATCTAGAATAGTTATAACGCTGTGTACCCAGTCTAAACTTTGAATTTTGTATTTTAAACTAAGTAAATTGTTAATTGAATTTTCTGAAATTATATCTTCATTAGGGGTATAGGTTAAAATAAGGAATTCTTTGGAATTATATCTTTCTGATATTTCTCTTAAGTATTTTAAGTCTGGATCTCCTTCGATTAATAAAGTTTCTGAAGAGGCGTCTAGCCTAAAATCTTTTGAAAAATAACCAAAGCCGACAAGACAAAACAGCAAAATTGTAAAAATTATCTTTGGTTTTTCTATTATATTTTTTTGATAAAAATTAGCTAACATTCAATATTAGCTTATATATTTTAAATTACTTATTTTGAATATCTTTAAATTTCGTAAACATAGCTTCAAATTCAAGCATAATATTACCTGTGGGTCCATGTCTTTGTTTTCCAATTATTATTTCTGCCAAATTTGACACATCGCTCATTTTAGATTGCCATTCCGCATGCTCAACGGTCGCTGGTCTTGGTTCCATTTTTTCTAAATAGTATGCTTCTCGGTATACGAACATTACGACATCAGCATCTTGCTCTATAGATCCCGATTCTCTTAGATCTGAAAGTTGTGGTTTTTTTATATCTCTAGATTCCACTGCTCTTGATAATTGTGAAAGAGCAATGACGGGCACCGAAAGTTCTTTGGCTAAAGCTTTGAGACCTTGAGTTATTTCTGAAATTTCTTGAACTCTTCCTTCTCTAAATCTTGTTGATTGCATTAACTGTATATAGTCAACTACAACCATATCTAACCCGTAAAGTCTTTTAATTCTTCTTGCTCTATTGCTTAACGCGGCAATACTAATAGCCGGCGTCTCATCTATATAAAGAGGCAATTCAGATATATTTTTTGAAGTTTCTATAAATTTATCAAATTCTTCCTCAGATATTTTTCCTCTTCTAATATCATTAGATTTTATTCTTGATTGTTCAGCTAATATTCTTGTAGATAATTGTTCAGAAGACATTTCCAAGGAAAAGAAAGCAATTGTAGAATTTTTATTATCTTGTTGAATTTTTTTTGCAGCATGAAAAGCTATGTTTGTAGCAAGTGCTGTTTTACCCATAGAAGGCCTACCAGCGATTATTATTAAGTCAGATTTGTGCAACCCTCCAAGTCTATCATCTAGATCAGTAAGACCTGTCGGAACTCCAACAATACCTTCTTCATTTTTGTATGCATTTGTTGCCATCTCCATAGTCATTTTTAATGCTTGATCAAATTTAATTATAGAAGAGTTAATAGATCCTTTTTCGGCTAAATCGAAAAGAGATTTTTCAAAATTTTCTATAATTGTTTGACCTTTTTGTTCTAAATCATTTAACTTAACTACATCAATAATGTTTTCAGATAATTTTATTAATTCTCTTTTAACATATAAGTCGTAAATTAATTTTGAATACTCTATTGCTTGTCTAGATGAAGTAGAAAATTTTGTAATTTTTACTAGGTAATCAGGAATATTTAAATCATCTTTTTCATTTTCAAAGTGGTTTTTTAAGGTAATTGGAGTTGCCAGCATTCCAGAATAAATAAGTTTTTCAATCGCTAAAAAAATTTTTTGATGCATAGGATCAAAAAAATTTTTACTATTTATTAGCATATTTACGTCATCAAATATTTCATTATTAAATAAGATTGAGCCTATTACAGATTGTTCGGCTTCTATATTATTTGGGAGTTTTTCAATATTATTTTTAACTAGATTTAATGTTTTAATCATCACATAACATAAAAAAAAATAAAATTATCTCAAGTTAA
>CABXMS010000024.1 GCA_902513415.1 uncultured Pelagibacteraceae bacterium | reverse complement strand
ATAGTATTTTTTGTTTTTTCCACCATTTCAACACTTGATATGTTAACTTGATTAGATCCAATCATAGTTGTCACATCACCTAATCTCCCAGGATGATCAGGCAAAGATATCCACAATGTTGTATTATATTGTTTGCTTCTCATAGCTTTTTTGTCTTCTCTGTATTGCCAATACCTTCTAATGGCTGCTCTTGCTTTACCTGTCTTTGTTGATGACAACCAATGTAATGATGGAGACACTTTTTTTGATGTCACAATTTTTACCACATCTCCATTATATAATGTGGTTTGCAAAGGAGAATCTTTACCATTAATTTCACAGCTAATAGCAGTATCTCCTATTTGGGTATGAACAGCATATGCAAAATCTATTGGGGTTGCCGATTTTGGTAATTTAATAATAGATCCATTTGGAGTGAAACAAAAAACATTTTCCTGAAACATTTGTAATTTTGTATATTCATAATAATGTTCTGGATTTTCATTTTTATTTATAATTTCTACTAAATCAGCTAACCAGTCATACTCTTTCCATGTTAATGAATTAAATTTTTCAGATGATTTATATTTCCAGTGAGAAGCAATACCTCTTTGTGCAAATTCATGCATCGGCATAGTTCTTAATTGAATTTCAATTGGTCTTTTATTTGGACCAAAAATGGCAGTATGTAGAGATTGATAATTATTTATTTTAGGTGAAGAAATATAATCTTTAAATTTACCCGGTATACAATTCCATTTGTTATGAAAAACACCTAATGCTTTATAACATGATGGTATGTCATCTAAAATAACTCTAAAGCCCATAATATCTGTTATTTGTTCAAGTGAAATTCTTTTTTTTTGTATTTTTCTCCAAATTGAAAATGGTGTTTTCTCTCTGCTATATATATATGATTTAATATTATTTATATTAAGAACATTTTGAAGTTCATCTGAAACATTATTAAAACTAGTTAAATTATTATCTTTTATTTTATCTAAACGATCTTTTATTAGTTTTCTTGCGTCAGGATTTAATACATTAAAAGAAAGATCTTCTAATTCATCTCTTATTCTATTCATTCCCATTCTATCAGCCAAGGGAGCATAAATTTCCATAGTTTCTTTTGCTTTTTTTATTTGTTTCTCTTCACCAATCTTAAATTTTATTGTTCTCATATTATGCAGCCTGTCAGCAAGTTTAACTAATAAAACTCTTATATCCTTTGAAGTTGCAAGAATTAACTTTCGAAAATTTTCTGCTTTTGAGTTAGATATAGCCTGATTTTCAAACTCAGAGATTTTTGTTACACCATCAACAAGATCAGCAACTTCTTTGCCAAATTGTTCTTTGATATTTTCATATGTTGCTTGAGTGTCTTCAATTGTATCATGTAACAATCCAGTTGCTATAGTAGCGCTGTCAAGTTTTAGTTCTGTTAAAATATTAGCAACTGCTATGGGATGTATAATATAAGGAGATCCTTCGTCTCTTTTTTGTTTTCCATGAGCTTTTAATGCAAAATCATATGCTTTGGTTAATGTCTCTGGGTTAAGAAACTTATTGTATGTTTTTACTCTTTTAATTAAATCTTCAGAATTAAGCATGTTTGTTTATACCACTAAATTATATAAGTTTGATAGCCCTTAAACCATTAGTATCGATTTTGCTTAATAAATAACTAATTTTTTGTTTAAATTTTGGATGTATCCAATTTTTTGATATCTCGTGCAAAGGTATTAAAACAAAACTTCTTAAATGAGATCTTGGATGAGGTATTTGTAGATCTATTGGATTTAATTTAATAGTAAAACACTTGTTGTTGTAATCAATTATATCAATGTCACAAGTTCTAGGGTGGTTTTTATATGTTGTTTTTCTACCTAATTTCTTTTCAATTAATTGCAATTTTTTAAATAAAGATAAAGGATTTAAACATGTTTCAACTTCAAGAATAATATTTATATATTTTGGAAAATTTTTATTAGGCCAAGATAAACTTTCATAATAACTTGAGGTTTTTATTATTTTAATTTTATTAAATTCTAATAAAAATTTACTTTTTTCAATATTTTGTTTCCTATTTCCTAGATTTGAACCTATGGCTAACAAAACTTTATTAACTTGATTTTCTAAAATATCTTGCTTTTTCACGGTTCCAGTCTCTGGTTTTTTTAGTATGTCTCTTGTCGTATTGTTTTTTACCTTTAGCTACAGCTATTACAATTTTTGCTTTTCCCTTTTTAAAATACATTTTAGTAGGAACCAATGTTAAGCCATCTTCATTAATATTTCCTAATAATTTATTAATTTCTTTTTTATTAAATAAAAGTTTTCTTTCTGAATAAGGATTATGATTCGAATAACTTGCTTGCTTATAAATTGGTATGTGTGAATTAATGAGAAAAATTTCTCCATTTTTTTCTACTGCATATGATTCTGCAATATTAATTTTCCCCGCTCTAATAGATTTAATTTCGGAACCTTTAAGAACTATCCCAGCCTCAATTTGATCTTTAAAAAAATAATTAAAACTAGCCTTTCTATTAATGCAAATAATTTTTAAACCTGCATTGGTTTTCTTTTTCATTTATTGAATTAATTTTGCAGACTTTAAAGTTTTTTTAACCTCTTCTTGTGTTTCTTTATTAACTTTAACTAAAGGAAGTCTAATTTCATCATCACAAAAACCTAAAAGTTTTGCTGCAAATTTAACTGGTGCAGGATTGCTCTCTATAAATAAAGATTTATGTAGGGGTTGTAGAATTTGATCTATTCTTTCAGCCTCTTTAATTTCATTATCAGATTTAGATTTTGAATATTTTTGCATATCAGAGCATAATTTAGGTGCAATATTAGCTGTAACCGAAATTATTCCCACTCCACCTCTTTTATTAAATTGAAGTGCAAGTCCGTCTTCACCAGTAAGCTGTATAAATTCATTTCCTAATTTTTTTATTGTTTGATCAAGTCTATTCAAATCACCCGTTGCATCTTTAACGCCAACAATATTTTTAAGTTCGAATAATCTAGCCATAGTATCAACTGACATATCAATTACACATCTGCTGGGGATATTATAAATTATTATTGGTAGGTTTGTATTGTCGTTTATAGATTTATAATGTTGATAAAGACCTTCTTGCGTAGGTTTATTATAATATGGTGTGACTACTAATGCTCCATCAGCTCCCGCTTTTTCAGCATGTTGAGTTAACGATATAGCTTCAGCTGTAGAGTTTGATCCTGTACCTGCTATAACAGGCACTTTTCCGTTAGACTCCCTGATGCAAATTTCTATTACTTTTTCATGTTCTTTATGATTCAAAGTAGGAGACTCTCCTGTAGTGCCAGCAGGAACTAGACCATTTGTTCCATTTTTTAGATGAAAATCAATTAATTTGATATAATTTTCCTCATCTAACTTATTATTTTTAAATGGGGTAATTAATGCAACATTTGAACCTTTAAACATAAATACTTATAACATAAATTGCAGATTCTTTTAAAAATATATGTTGTTAACAAGTAAAAAAATATTAATATTAAATATAGTTTTTTTGACTATTATTCATATTTGTCTAGCGGATACTTTAATTATACCTAAAAACAAACCAATTCTTAGTACAGAATTAATCAAAAAGAAAATATCAAAAGGGATATTAATTCCTCCTATAAAACCTACTAATTTAATAAAAAAACCAATTAAAAAAATTGTTGAGAAGAATAAATTAAATAAGATTCATGGTATTATTATTCCTAAGTCAAAACCATTAATTGTAACTAAAGATAAGTCCAAAAAAGCAAAAACTTCAAAATATTTTTCTAAAAAGGATTTTGAATATGCAAGTAAAGCCATACAACAAATGGAAAAAGCAAGATGGATAGGAGCTTTAAAAATAGCAAAAAAAGCAAAAGATAAAACTATTTATGATTTTATATTATGGAGATATTTATTAACAAGTAGAAACCAAGCTACATTCACTGACTATAAACAGTTCATATTACGCAATCCTAACTTCCCTCGAATTGGAAGAATTAAATACCTTGCTGAACACAAGCTTTCAACAAATAATTTATCAAAAAAAGAAATAACTAGTTGGTTCGAAGCAAACCCACCTCTTAGTGGTTTCGGTAAAATGGTACAAGGTGAAATTCTTATAACAAATGGAAATGATAATTTGGGTTCTAAATTAATTAAAGACGGTTTTATTACAGCTGAATTGTCAAGATCAGAATTAAAAATTGTAAGAAAAAAATATAAAAAATACATTAAACCTGAAGACTATATAAAGAGAGCTGATTACCTAGCATGGGAAAATAAATATTGGGATCTAAAAAGAATGTTGAGATATTTACCTAAAGAGCATCAATTGGTTTATACAGCGAGACAATTATTAATGAGTAAATCTTATGGTGTTGACAATGCCATAAACAAAGTTCCAGCAAAATTTAAAAATGATGCAGGTTTAAATTATGACAGACTAAAATGGAGAAGAAAAAGAGGAAGAGTTGATAGTAGTTTAGAAATTTTATTAAAAATTAAAAATACTAAAGATTACATGATAAGACCCGACAAGTGGTGGAAAGAAAGATCAATAATATCAAGATCATTAATATATAAAAAAAAATATGAAACTGCATATAAAATTGCATCTCAACATGGTTTAATAGAAGGTCCAGAATTTGCAGAGGCTGAATGGATGAGTGGATGGATTGCTTTAAGTTTTTTAAATGATCCAATATTAGCTAAAGATCATTTTACTAAATTTTATGAAAATGTTGGTTATCCGATTAGTTTATCTAGAGGCGCTTATTGGATTGCCAGATCTTATGAAAAAATGGGACAAAAAGAATTTGCAGATGAGTGGTATAAAAATGGTGCTAAATATTTAACTACATACTATGGACAGCTTTCACACATGAAAGTTTTTCCAGAAAAAACATTTTCTTTAAACCCTTTAATGGACATAAATAAGAAAATTGTAGAAAATTTTTATAAAAAAAAACTAGTTAAACTTGTTTATTTGTTAGATGAATTGAATAAAGATAAGTATTCAAAACATATACTTAGGCATCTTGCAAATGAAGATGTGAATAATGGTAGCGAAATCCTAGCAGCAAAATTAGCCTCTGATATATCAAGATTTGACTTTGCTATTCAAATTTCAAAAATTGCTTCTTATGAAAAAAGATTTCACAATAAATATAATTACCCTATAATTGATGTCCCTGAAATAATTAATGGTAGAAAAATACCTGAAAATGCTTTCATTCTATCTATAATAAGACAAGAAAGTGAATTTGATACTTCTGCAAACAGTTCAGCGGGTGCAAAAGGATTAATGCAATTAATGACATACACAGCTAAAACTGTTTCGAAACAAGCAAAATTGCCTTATTCAAAATCAAAACTTACGAAAGACCCGGAATACAATGTTAAATTAGGATCACATTATATAGCAGGTCTTATATTAGAGTATGAGGGATCGTATCCATTTGCAATAGCTGCTTATAACGCTGGACCAAAAAGAGTTAGATATTGGAAAAAAATTAATAAAAATCCTCAATCTGGAAAAATAG
>CABXMS010000023.1 GCA_902513415.1 uncultured Pelagibacteraceae bacterium | reverse complement strand
AATGGTACAAGTTCATCTTTTTTACCACATAACATTAAGCCAGATGTCGGACACGGTGAAAGAAAAGAAAAATCATATACATTCGGTTGAGGAGATATTGAAATAAATCTATTTATTTCAGGTCTTCTCATTAAAAGCTGCATAGCTATAAGTGATCCAAAAGAAAATCCAGCTATCCAACATTGAGAATTGTCAAAATTTTCTCTTTCTAACCAGTCTAGAGCTGCAGCAGCATCAGCTAGTTCTCCTTGTCCATTATCAAATTCTCCATCACTTTTTCCAACACCTCTAAAATTTACTCTACAAACAGAAAAATTATTTTCCATAAATGCATGGAAAGCATCTACCACAATTTTATTATTCATCGTTCCACCATACTGAGGATGAGGATGAAGAATTAATGCAATTGGAGATGTATTTTTTTTGCTTTTATAATACTTTGATTCAAGTCTACCAGCAGGACCAGGTATAAAAATTTCTACAATTTTGCTATCCATATATGTTAATGATTATTAGTCTCATAAATTATGATTTTCTATCAAATCAGAGTATTAAAAAGCAAGTTCTAATGTGATAAAACTTGACTATTTTAGTCGGGTATATATATATAATTGGCATAAAATGTGGGATTATGAAGCTTACTACTAAAGGAAGATATGCGGTAATGGCGCTTGCGGATATATCTAAATTTGATCCAAAGGGCCCAGTTTCTCTTAGAGATATATCTTTAAGGCAAGGTATATCATTGCTTTATCTTGAACAAATATTTTTAAAATTGAAAAAAAATAAAATTGTTAACAGTGTTAGAGGAATTAATGGCGGTTATAAATTATCTAAAGATGCTTCAAAAATAAAATTATCTGAAATTTTTTATGCAGTTGATGAAAAAATAAAAACTGTGCAATGCAACAAACATGCAAAAAAAGGATGTAATGGAAAATCAACCAAATGTATTACTCACAATCTTTGGGATGAATTAGAATTACATATAAATACTTTTTTTCAAAAAAAGTATTTAAGTGATTTAACAAAAAAAACATTCGAGAACATACAATAATGAGAGAAAAAGAAATTGAAAAATTAAAAGATTATAAATATGGGTTTGAAACTGATATTGAAAGTATTAAATCTCCAAAAGGTTTAAATAGAGGAACAATTAAATTTATTTCAAAAATAAAAAAAGAACCTAAATGGATGTTGGATTGGAGATTAAAGGCATTTGAAAGATTAGAAAATTTAAAAGAGCCCAATTGGCAGAAACCTAAATATCCTAAAATAAATTATCAAGATCTTTATTATTATTCTGCACCTAAGAGTGTTCAAGAAAAACCAAATAATTTAAATGATTTAGACCCTAAAATTTTAGAAACCTACAAAAAATTAGGAATACCTTTAGATGAACAAAAAAGATTAAATGGTATAGCTGTTGATGCGGTATTTGATTCTGTTTCTGTAGCAACAACTTTTAAAGATAAGCTTACTGAAGTTGGAGTAATATTTTGTTCAATTTCAGAAGCTATTCAAAAACATCCAGATTTAGTAAAAAAATATTTAGGATCAGTGATACCAATAACTGATCATTTTTTTGCAACATTAAATTCTGCTGTTTTTACAGATGGATCTTTTGTTTACATACCAGAAGGAGTCAAATGTCCAATGGAGTTATCAACATATTTTAGAATTAATGCTTCCCAAACAGGACAGTTTGAAAGAACTTTAATAATTGCTGATAAAGGAAGTTATGTAAGCTATCTAGAAGGATGTACCGCTCCTATGAGGGATGAAAACCAACTTCATGCAGCAAATGTAGAATTAGTTGCATTAGAAGATGCTGAGATAAAATATTCTACGGTACAAAATTGGTATCCTGGAGATGAAGAAGGAAAAGGAGGAATTTATAACTTTGTGACTAAAAGAGGATTATGCAAAGGAAGAAATTCTAAAATATCTTGGACGCAAGTTGAAACAGGATCTGCAATAACATGGAAGTATCCTAGTTGTATTCTTAAAGGTGATAATTCAAGTGGTGAATTTTATTCAATTGCGATAACTAACAATTATCAAAAAGCAGACACTGGAACAAAAATGATACATATTGGAAAGAATACTAAGAGTAAAATTATTTCAAAAGGTATTTCCGCAGGATCTGCAGATAATACTTATAGGGGATTGGTAGATATTTTTCCTAAAGCAGAAAATGCTAGAAATTTTACTCAATGCGATTCTTTATTAATGGGAAATAAATGTGGCGCTCATACAATTCCATATATAAAAAATAAAAACTCTGACTCTAATATTGCACATGAAGCAACAACTTCAAAAATAAGCGAAGAACAACTTTTTTATTGTCAGCAGAGAGGTTTAAATCAAGAGGAAGCAGTAAGTTTAATAGTTAATGGTTTTTGTAAAGAAGTTTTACAACAATTGCCAATGGAATTTGCTGTTGAAGCTCAAAAGTTAGTAGGAATAAGTTTAGAAGGAAGCGTAGGATAAATGCTTGAAATTAAAAATTTAAAAGCAAGAATTGATAGTAGAGAGATTATTAAAGGACTAAATCTTCTTATAAAACCAGGAGAAGTTCACGCATTAATGGGACCTAATGGATCAGGTAAAAGCACACTATCAAACATTCTTTCTGGCAAAAAAGGATACGAAACTAGCGGCGAAATATACTATGAAAATAAAAATTTATTTGAATTAGGAGTAGAAGAGAGAGCGCACAAAGGAATATTTTTAGCATTTCAATATCCAATGGAGATACCTGGGGTAAATAATAATAATTTTATGAAAACTTCAATTAACGCAATTAGAAAAGCAAAAGGAGAAAAAGAATTTGATGCTTTAGAATTTCTAAAACTAATCAAGCAAAAGGCAAGTGAACTTAAATTTGAAGAAAAAAATCTTAACAGGCACTTAAATGTAGGCTTTTCTGGAGGAGAAAAAAAGAAAAATGAAATTTTACAAATGTCAATTCTAAATCCTAAGTTATCTATATTAGATGAAACAGATTCCGGATTAGATATTGATGCTTTAAAAATAGTTTCTCAAGGAGTGAACTCACTAAGAAATAAAAATAACTCTTTTTTAATAATAACACATTATCAACGTTTATTAAATTATATTAAACCAGATTTTGTGCATGTACTAATAAATGGAAAAATAGTTAAATCAGGAAGTTCTGATTTGGCTTTAGAACTAGAAAAAAAAGGATATGAAAATTTTATAAAATGAATGAGCCAATAAAAATAAATTTTGAAAAAGTTGCAAAAACTTTAAATCTTCCTAAAGAAAATATTGACTTAAGAAAAAAAAGCTTGAGTCAATTTATAAAAAATGGTTTTCCGAATAAGAAAAAAGAGGATTGGAAGTTTTCCGATTTGAATGCAATCATTTCAAAAGAAATAAAAGAATTAAAATATTTTGATGAAGATTTAATAAAGGAAAAAGCACAAAAAATTCCCATTGATAAATTTCCTGAGCATATAACCAAAAATAATTTTATATTATTAGCCAATGGTTGTGTGAAACAAATAAATTTAAATCATGAAAATATGAAAAATATTGAAATTATTAATTCTATAAATAATAAGATTTACGAAACAAACAATACATTAATTTCACTTAACAATGCATTAACACCTGATTATCTTAAAATTATTGTCAAAGAAAATTATAATTTTAAAAGACCATTAATATTATTTAATATTTCAAATAATAAAATTAATTCAACAAATATAAATCAAAGATTTGATATTGTTTTAGAAAAAAATACCAGTATGAGTTTTCTGAATTTATTTGAAGATTACTCTCAAAATAATTTTATAAATATTAACCATCAATTTAAATTAAAAGAAGGTGCAATTTTAAAGAACTATAAAATTGATTATAAAGAAAATTCTAATATTAAGTATTTTTATAATAATATAGATTTAGATAAAAATAGTATTTCAGAAAATTTTATTTTATCTTATGGTTCAAAATTTATTAAAAATGAAATTATTTGTAATCTTAAAGGTCAATATAGTTCTGCATTTGTTAATGGAATAATAAATCTAGATCAATCCAAACATCATGAAATAAGAACGCAAATTAATCATATTTCTGAAAATTCAAAAAGCTATCAATTAATTAAAAGTGTTTTAAAAGACAAAGCAAAAGCTATTTACCAAGGTAAAATATACGTAGATTCAAAAGCTCAAAAAACAGATGGATATCAGCTTAGTAAAGCAATATTGCTAAATGAGGGAACAGAATTTAATGGAAAACCTGAACTAGAAATATACGCTGATGATGTAAAATGTTCTCATGGTTCTGCATCAGGTAATTTAGATGAAAACAAAATATTTTATTTAATGAGTAGAGGTTTAAATTATCAAGAAGCAAAAGAATTATTAATAGAGGGTTTTCTTTTGGATGTTATTGAAAAAATCACAGATATTGAAATAAAAGAAATAATTAAAGAAATTATAGGTTTTAAATCATGAATATAGAAAATATAAAAAATGAATTTCCTATTTTTGATAACAAAGTACAAAATAGTGATTTAGTTTATTTAGACAGTGCAAATTCTTCACAAAAACCCAAGGTAGTAATTGATAGAATTTATGATTTTTATTCTAAAGAATTTTCTAATGTTGGAAGGAGCGTTCATTATTTAGCAGTAGCAGCTACAAATTTGTATGAAAATACAAGATCATCTGTTCAAAAGTATATAAATGCTAAAGATAAAAATGAAATTGTTTTTACTAAAGGAGCAACGGAAGCTATCAATTTAGTAGCAAATACTTTTGGTCAAAAATACTTAAAAAAAGGAGATGAAGTATTACTTACTGAGTTGGAGCATCATTCAAATTATGTCCCATGGCATTATTTAAGAAAAACAAAAGGTATTAACATTGAGTTTGTAGATATAAATAAAGAGGGCGAGATTACACTTGAAAGTATTGAAAAAAAAATTACAGAAAAAACAAAAATTATTGCATTAACACATTTATCTAATGTTACAGGTGCAATTTTACCTATTAAAGAAATAACTAAATTAGCTCATTCAAAAAATATTCCTATTTTAATAGATGGATGTCAGGGAGCTCCACATTTAAAATTAGATATGCAGGATTTAGATTGTGATTTTTATGCTATTTCTTGTCATAAAATGTATGGACCTACAGGACTAGGAATTTTATATGCAAAAAAAAAATGGTTAGAAGATCTTCCGCCTTATCAAGGAGGAGGAGGAATGATAAAAGAAGTTAAAAAACAAGGTATCACTTATGGGGATCTTCCTAACAAATACGAAGCAGGAACAATGGCAACAGCACAAGTAATAGCTTTTAATGAGTCAATTAAATTTTTAGAGAAAATTGGAATAGAAAATATTATCAAACATGAAAATGAGCTTATAAAATATGGCGAAGAAACCTTGAGAAAAAATAATTCAGTAAAATTAATAGGTAACCCTAAAAACAGAGGAGCAGTTTTGTCTTTTACTATTGAAGGTATTCATCCGCATGACATAGCAACAATATTAGACGAAGACGGTGTTGCCATTAGAGCTGGACATCATTGTTGTCAAATTT
>CABXMS010000022.1 GCA_902513415.1 uncultured Pelagibacteraceae bacterium | reverse complement strand
GTGTGTTCACAACTAAAGCATTTGTAGACCAGTATGGTATGGGAGATGGTGCAGCAATAATGACAAGATTTTTTGGTTCTATTTTTGTTGGTTCTGTTTTAATGGCTATCTATATAGGATTTATAAGAGCTGGCGGTTTAGAAAATACGTGGGCATTTTTTAATTTAATTTTTTTGCAGAATGCTGCTGCTTTTGTTGTTGGTTTTTGGTCACATCAAAAAGGAAACCTGGGTACCAATGAAAAAACTTCTATAGAAGGAATAATTGCACCAGGCACATTAACAATTTTAAGCGCAATACTTTGTTACGGACTTGCTGATAAAATTTATAGCTAATTAATAAAGGAAAATAAAATGTCTATTATAGAAAAAATGACAAAAGTAGTTAACGATGGAGATGTGGCTGCTGGAGAACAAATGATACACGACGATTATCAATTCTTAATGCATTCATCTGGAAATAAACTAAATAAACAAGACATTCTAAAATGGTTAGGCATGAAAGATGTAAAAAAAGAAAAAGTTAGAATTCTTTTTGAAAATAATGAAGTTGGATTTGAACATGCTTATGTAAGTTATAATGATGGTAATAAAGAAGCAGTTATGACGTATTATAAATATAAAGATGGAAAAATTGTTTACATGGAAACTGGTGCAACAAAATTGCCAAAATGATGAAAAAATTTATTTTAACATTAATACTTTGTCTATTTGGTTCATCATTATTTGCTGCTAGATAAAAATTGTGGAAAAAATAAAACTATAAAATTTCAATTTTTAAATGTTTCCAAAAAAATATTCTAATTTAATTTTTGTACTAATAATGGGTTTTGGAATGAGTTTGTTTATGACCTTGATCATTACATATATTAACACTGGTATGGATATTGATTATCCAAATAGATTTCTTAAAGCATGGTCAGTCGGTTTGCCAATAGCTATAATCACATCACTATTGGTAGGTCCTATAGCTAAAAGATTTGTAGATAAAATCACGAAATAATAATATTCTTACATTTGTGAGTAATATATCAGCTTATATAATTTTAATTATTGCGGTTATTTTGGGAACAGCTTCTAATGGTTTTGCTAAAGGGGCTCAAGGTTTCACTTTATTAGTTCCAAGCATTTTAACAGCAATAACTATTGTTGGATGTATGTTCACGTTATCACTTGTTATGAAAACAATTCCAGTTGGTATTACTTATGCTTCATTTGCAGGATTATGTATTATTGCAACTACAATGGTTGGAATTTATAAATTTAATCAGATGCCAGATATTTATACAATTGCTGGATTAATTTTAATTATAGCTGGTGTCTTAATTGTTAACTTATTAGGAAAAGCTAATTAAAATGAAACCAATCACTGGGTATATTTTTCTATTTATTGCCATATCTTGTGGGATAGCTGCAAACAGTTTTGCAAAAATATCTGATGGATTTTCAAAATTAACTCCATCTATTGCTTGTTTACTTTTAATGTGTGTAACTATGTTTTCACTTGCAAAAGGTATGTCTGCAATACCAGTTGGTTTTGCCTACGCAACTTACAGTGCAGTAACAGTTGCATCTATACTTATATTTGGAATCATTAAATATAATCAAATCCCCAACATATATGGTTTGATAGGAATTATTTTAATTATAACTGGAGTCTTAATTGTAAATTTACTAGGTAAAGTAAGTTAAATTTAATAGAAGGAGGAAAATATGTCAGAACTAGTAGCGTTCATTGGAGTTGGTAATATGGGAAACCCAATGGCACTGAATTTAGTTAAAGCAGGAAAAAAAGTTAAAGTTTTTGACGTTTCAAAAAACATAATCCAAAAAGCAAAAGAAAATAAATTAGATGTTGTAGAAAAGTTAGATGATTTAATTACAAATGAAGTAACAACTGTAATCACAATGCTTCCTGAGGGTAAAAATTCAAAAGAAGTTTATTTAGGAAACAAAGGTATAATTAATAAAGTATCAAAAAATTGTCTTCTTATTGACTGTTCTACAATTGATATTCAAACTTCAATTGAAATAGGAAAACAAGCTACAGCAAAAGGAATTAAAATAATTGATGCCCCTGTAAGTGGTGGTGTGATGGGAGCACAAAAAGCCACTCTAAATATTATGGTTGGTGGAACTAAAGAATCTTTCGATTTAGCTCTACCTTTATTAAAAATTATGGGAAAAAATATTTTTCATGCTGGAGATCTTGGAAGTGGCAATGGAGCAAAAATTTGCAATAACATGTCTTTAGGAATTACAATGATTGCAGCTTCTGAATCTTTGATGTTGGCTAAAAGACTAAACATAGATATTAAAAAAGTTCATGAAATCATGAAGAATGCATCTGGCAATAGTTGGCCTATATCTGTTTATCCCCCTCTACCTGGACTAATAGAAGGAACTCCATCAAACAATAATTATCGACCAGGATTTTCTGCAGGCATGATGAATAAAGATTTAAAATTAGCAAACGAATGTGCAAAACAAGTTAACGCCTCTACTCCACTTGGAGCTATGGCTCTAGAAATTTATAATAAATTTTGCAAAGAAGGCAATGATGCTAAGGATTTCTCAGCAATATCGAAAGTTGTTGGTGGTGATGCTTGGAATTATCCAATAGATTAATTAGAAACTTATTTCTTAGTTTTTTTTTAAAGAACTAATTTGATCTTTAATTTTCAATTTTAGTTTTTTTAATTCTCTTAAATCTCTCCAAGAATTAGAAGTGCGCTCGTTTAATCTTTTTTTTGTTGTTTTTTTTGTTATCGTCTCTAGCCTTTTATGCTCTTTTTTAAGATCTTTGATCTCAATCATATTTATCTAATATAGTGATTATATATAAGAAATTAGAAAACAAAAATCACTTTATAGTATATTATACATGTTTTCTTTTATTCTTACATAATGCTCTACTTCATTAATTAATTTTCTATTATCATCTTTAATTTCTTCTATTTCTTTATTTAAAATTTTTATTGTGTTTTCTAGTTTTTCTTTTTCTTCTTTCATTTCTTGTCTTAAATATTTATTTTCTTCTTTTAGTTGTATAAAATGACCTACAGAAATAGGAACATTTAATGATTTATCTTTTTTTTTCATAAATATCATTTTGCTATTGCCGTTGGTTCCATAACTTGCTTCATTAAATCATTATTCCATTTACCTTCCACTATAACTTCTGCTTTTGCGCCTAATATAAAAGCTTCAATTAAATTATGATTTAAATAAACATAAGTTCCAGGTTGTCTGAATTTGTAAATCATTGCTGCCGCTGCTCCTCCTGGAACAAACCAAGTTTCAAGGTTTGTTCTTGGAGGATCGTTAAATGACCCATTAGGCCAAACATAATCTCCATGACCTCCTATTAAATGTGGTCGAGTATCTCTATTAGATTGTGCATGAATAAACATAACTGTTTCACCAACTTTTGATGTTAAAGCATTTTCTCCTTCTAAAGCACCGATTGCTCCATTAAATACAACATGAGTTGGTGTTAATGTTTTCATGACTTCCAAAACTTCACTGTATCCATCTCCTGGGTGTGTAAATTCTTTATAATTTCCATTTGAATCTTTCGGTATATAAAAATCCTGTTCTCCAATGTAATACGCTTTGTCATAAGTTATTGTTTTTCCATTACGATCTTTAAGCCCATCTCTTGGAAGAACCATAACAGCACCGTTCATACCTTTTACTACATGCCAAGGAACCATCATTCCGCCTGGGGCACAATGATAAACAAAAACACCAGGTTTTGTTGCTTTCCATCTCAATATTACTGCTTCACCAGGCGCAACATGAGTTAATGCTCCCCCTCCTAAAGCTCCTGTTGATGCGTGAAAATCTATATTGTGTGGGAAATTACTTTTTTTAGGATTTACTAGAGTAAGTTCAATATAATCACCAACATGTGCAACAATAATTGGTCCTGGGACACTGCCATTAAAGGCAAATACTCTAAATTTGGTCCCTTCTTCATCTATTTCTATAACTTTTTCTTCAATTCTCATTCTAACTTTAATTAATTTTGGGCCTCCTTTTGCAATAATATTATGAGTGGGTACAAAAGGAGGATTCACAAGTTCTTGAACTACAACAGGTAGCTTGTCTACATTATCAGATTTGGCATATTGAAAATAAAATAACGATGAAAAAATAATTATAAATACGAATAATACAAAAGTTCTAAGAAGTTTGTTTTTTGAATCCATGATCTAAATTTATTTTTTTAATAAAATATTTTATTGATACAAATCAATTGAATTACTTATTTGATATAAATCAAATTTTACAAAATATTTTTTATAAAAACTATATAACTGGCTGTAGCTATCAGCGCACAAACTACAGATAATGATTTTAATATATTTGATGTTTTTCCTTCATATAAACATGACATTGCAATCAAAATAACAAATGGCACATAAGTAAGAGAAAAAATAATTTGAGTAGTCATGATTTATTTTTACTTGATAAAAAAAAATAAAAATTGATCTAAATCAAAAATATCAATTATGATTTGCATCAAATACTTTAAGTATTTAATGTTTATAATTATGTTAATGGCACGTATTTCATTAACATATATATTTATATTAATAATTCTTTCATGTTTTTTTGTTTTTATGACTTTAAAATATCCAAATTATTTTAATCAATTTGCTGATGGGGAAAAAATAGAAAAAATTTCTAATTTAAAGGCTACACATCCTAGATAATGGAGATACCATAATAAGCTTCTGAAAGGGCTAAATATAAGCAGATCAAAAGAATGTGTAGCTTCAATAAATTAATATCGCGATTACTTTTAACATTGATGTAGATCAATTTTGAGTACAATAGTTATTAAGTTTATTTATGTCTGTTATATAAATTTGTTTAGAAGTTATCATTTTAATTACATTGGATGTTTTAAGATTAGAAAATTCTCTACTAACCGTCTCAACTGTTAATCCTAGATAGTCTGCTATATCTTGTCTTGTCATTGGTAAACTAATTGGATTATTTTTCCAACCAATTCGTTTACGTTGATCTGATACATTGGATAAAAACCTTGCTATTCTTTCGATCGCATTTAATTGACCAAGTACTGTAATTCGATCCTGAGCAAGCGTTAATTCAAAAGATGTTTGATTTAGAAGTTCTTTGGCTACAACAGGATTTTCATCCAAGTAATCATCTAATATTTTTTGATCAAAAACACATACCTTAAGATTTCCAATAGATTCAGCACAATAGTTGTATTTGTTATTTCTATAAGATCCAAAGAAATCTCCAGGATACAAGAAGCCAATAATTTGAATACGTCCATCGTCCAATAATTGGTAAATTTTTACATTTCCTTCAGTAATATTGTACAAATGTGTTGCTGAGTCATTTTGAATAAAGATATTTTCTTTATCATCAAAACTTTTTTCAAATGAAATGTTTGAAAAAATTTTTAATTTATCTTCACTTAAACATCTGCAAAATGAATATGTTCTTACTTTGCATACGGAACATCTGCTTAATATGTCTTCATTATTTGTTAAATGGACAGGTGTCATTTTTTTAATATTATTAGATATAAAATCAAATAACAATTGATTTATATCAATTAAATTTTATAAAAATTTATTAGATTGTCTGAATGAGTTCCAGTGTAGAACATAATAACTTTGTAGGTTTGACAGTTTCTAAATACAATAATGACAATATTTACCCAATATTGCCTTTGCTTTCTGAAGAATTTCCTAACTGGACAATTGATAAAATAAAAAAATACGTAAAACTTGTAGTTGATAAAAAAGAAGATCTTGCCGGCATGCTTGTTTCCAAAAATGAAGCTCTTTATTTTGTTGGATTGCTTATTTATACATTTCAATCAGTCAGCACAAAATATTTTCACACTAATGGGAAAGATGAATTTACAAGTGTTCTTGTAATTGAAAATATTGTTGCTTCTAGTCCAATATTAAAACAACAAGTTTTCTTAACAATGGTAGAATCTGCTATTTATATTGCAAAAAAATATAAATGTAATTTTATTGAATTACCCAAATTTGATGAAAATTTTAAATTAATTAACAATAAGTATAAAAATCAAATAATTAAAATGAATGATTTTAGAACAGCAATTGCTCTCTAATAAATTATACTAATTACTTATAAATATTATCAACTTCAACCTGGTAAGCTTCTACTAATTTATTATTTTGGTTGGCTATACCCACAACATCAATCATTTCTTTGATCATCTCATCAGTTGCTCCTTTTTTCTTAGCAGCAGCGGTATGAGATCTGGTACAGTATTCACAACTATTCGTTATTGATACCGCAACATAAATTAATTCTTTTGTTACAGGATCTAAAGAACCTTTTTTCATAACTTGTTTCAACGAATTCCAAGTTCTCTCTAAAGTTTCTGGACTGTTTGCAAGATATTTCCAAAAATTTGGAACTTCTGTAATTTTTCTTGCACTTTTTATCTCATCAAAAACTTCTTTAACTTTTCCTTTAGCTTCATTTTCTAAGATTGGTTTAAAGATTGGCATTTTTTCTCCTTTTTTTAATTAGTTTACATCAAAAATATTTTTTATTATTTGTTGAGCTTCAGTTGCTGCATTTTTATTATATTCTATCAAGCTTTTTGCATCACAACACTCTTTATATAATTTTTTTCTATATTCTTCATCTTTTAATGAAAAATAAGACCAAGCGTTTGGTTCTGTTATATCAAATGCACCTTCTCCTATGTCATACCTTGGGTATGAAGGATCAAGTTTTTCTGAAAGAAATTCTTTTTTGTGTTCCGCTAAAGTTGTTAATAAAAGTGGGATTTTTAATTTTTCCCATTCAAATCTGTGAGTTGCTTCCGGAAATACTTTTAAAACTACTGTTCCACCATTTTCTTTAACTTTTTTAGAATAATCTTCACAATATTCATATGGTGTCATTCTATCTTTTTCACCTATAAAAATATAAAGAGGTGACTTGGCTGTTTTAATATTTTTATGTAAATAACATAAAGGGTAGTAAGCAATATGAGCCATAAATCTGTTTTTTGGTTTAATAATATCAATAAAAAATTTTTGATGAGTATTAATAACTGCCATTGCACCATAACTAAAACCCATTACTGCAATTTTATCTTTATCAATTCTTGGGTCTTTAGAAATTTTATCAAGTGCCGCATAAGCATCTATAGTTGCAGCCTCTTCAGAAACTATATACTCCCATTGTTTACTTATTCCTCTTGATTGAAATGTCTGAACATCAAGAACTGCAATACCTAATTTATTAAAGAATTTAAAATGATGATCTGGAACAAAACCCATCGATGGATGTATTGTTATAATTAAAGGAACCTTTTCTTTATTTGTAATTGGATAATATAAATCTCCATAAACTTTTTGTTTTTTTATTTTTTTTAAACCTTTCAACATTTCTTTAGCTGTTTTAGGTGAATAACTATTAAATTTTACTGTCGTGCTATCACAAATAAAATTATCCCATTTGTCTTTATTTGTTTTTGATATTTGAAGATGGATCTCTTCACCTTCAAAATTTCCATACTTTGAAAACGATTTTAAAGGTTTCTTGTTTATATCAAAATCTTTAATTTTATCTCTATCAAATATTATATTTATTTTTGAATCTTCATCATCTTTCCACATATTAACAATACCTGTCACAGATAATTTTTTACCATCTTCAGATATTTTATATTTTAAATTTTTTCTGTATTTTCCCTTAATAGCTCTATTGCAAGGAATGCTTAGATGTTCTAATTTTCCACTTTCTATTTTAACAGTATCAAAGACATGATATTCTATGCGTTCTTTATCTTTATAGCTCCAGTGAAATTCGTAAACTCCGTTTGGTAAAATTGAACTATTGTTTGCTAAACATATATTGCTCCATAACAAACCCAGAACCACGATCCCTAAAAGTTTTTTCATAATTATTGACCAAAAGCTACTTGGCTTGAATAATGCACATAGCAGCCATTTTTATTCTTTTCAGTACATTTTTTCATAGCCTCTTCAATAGCTTGCTCTTTACTGGCTGCTCTAACCTTAACTAAAACTTTATCGTCAGATTTATTTTTTACTATTGCAATAAATTCAAATCTTTTTCCTGATGGTTTAATTTTTGATAAACTTTTTCCTGATGGTTTAATTTTTGATAAATCAGCATAAGCACAGGCACAATTAATACCGTAGCCATGACTCCATCCTATTTTTGTCCAATATCCATATGGCTTCATATAATATTTAATAATTTTTTTACTTACATCGGTATTTGGAAATCTTTTTAAATATGCATAAGCCCAACCTA
>CABXMS010000021.1 GCA_902513415.1 uncultured Pelagibacteraceae bacterium | reverse complement strand
CAAGATGCTAAAGTTTGGGCACCAAAAATAGCTAAGGAGATAAAATAATGTCATATCAATGGGATAACAAAAAACCAACAGCACAAATGCTTGGAAGGTGGCAACCATTTCATGATGGTCATTATGCTTTATTTGAAGAAATAATTAAAAAAACTGGACAAGTTTGCATTCAAATAAGAGATGTTCAAGGAGTTGATGATAATCCCTTTGATTTTGAAACAGTTAAAAAAAATATAGAAGAGAAATTAAATCCAAAATATGAGGGCCAATTTAAAATTATGTTAGTACCCAATGTAACAAACATTTGTTATGGAAGAGGAGTGGGTTACAAAATAGAAGAAATAGTCATGCCTGAAGAAATACAAAAAATTTCAGCTACAAAAATTAGAGCTAAAATGAGGGAAGACGGAAAGTTGAAGTAAAATTCAATGAACGATAGACTTAAAACTATTGTAGATTTAGAGAAATATCCAATTCAAGACTTAAATTCTCCAAAAATAAAAGAACTAATAGAAAAATCCAAAAGCGAACTAAATCAGTTTAGTTGCTCAACAATTCCTAATTTTATTTTACCAAAATCTTTAAAAATAATGAATTCAGAATTAGAAAAACAACTTGATGAAGTTTATATGTCAAAAGAAAGTATTAATGCATATCTTTACGCCAAAGATGATCCGTCGTTACCAGAAAATCATCCAAAAAGAATGTTTATGAATAGATATAACGGATATTTAAATTCTGATTGTTTTTCAAAAGACTCTGAGATGAAATTTCTATATGAAACTGATGAACTTTTAAAGTTCGTTTCAGCTTGTTTAGGAGTTGAACCAATTTATAGATGGGCCGATCCACTCGCATGTCATGCATACAACGTTATGAAACCTGATGGTATTCTTCCATGGCATTTTGATAGTTGTGAATTTACATTAAGCTTAATGATACAGAAACCTGAAAAAGGAGGAGTGTTCGAGTATTGTCCAAATATTCGTGAACCAGGAAATGAAAATTTTGATGAGGTTAAAAAAGTAATTGATGGAGATCGTACAAGAGTACGTCAGTTAAAATTAGAACCAGGTGATTTACAAATATTTAAAGGACGTTTTACATTACACAGAGTTACAAAAATAGAAGGTAAAATTTCAAGATATATGTGTATACCCGCTTATGTATTAGATCCGTGGAGAGTAAACACCCCAGAACATTCAAAAGCTATATATGGAAAAGTATTACCAATTCACTTAGAAAGAAATAAAGAGAGAGCTGATGGTTTAACAGACTAATGAAAAAAAATATTAATGAAGTTGAATGGAAAGTAAGAGTAGATCTTGCTGCAATGTTTAGACTAACTCACATGATGGGTTGGGACGATACAGTGTGGAACCATATTACAGCAAGAACTCCAGGCACAGATCATACTTTTTTTATGCATAGGTTTGGTTTATTGTATGAAGAAGTTAAAGCATCAAATCTTATTAAGGTTGATGAAGATGGAAAAGTTTTAGAAGGACCAGATGATGTTAACACCGCAGGCTTTATAATTCATAGCGCAGTTCACTTAAATCATCCAAAAAATAAATTTGTTTTTCACGCTCATCCACCAAAAGCTTTAGCTGCAACAGCTTTAAAAGATGGGATACCTTACATTGTCCAAGATTCATCCATGCTTTACGGAAAAGTTGGTTATCATGATTGGGAAGGTTTATCAGTAGATAAAGATGAAAGATTTAGAATAGCAGAAAATCTTGGAGAGAATAAAGTTTTAATAATGAAAAATCATGGGCTTTTAACTGTTGGAGAAACCGCAGGAGAGTCATTCATGAATATGTATTATGCTGTAAGAATGTGCGAAGTTGCAGTACAGGCCCAAGGTTCAGGATTAAAATTAGAAACAGCAGCAAAATCTTTATGGGAAAAATCACAAAAACAATATGACGCCTTTTCCCCAGGTCCTAATGAATGGCCAGCATTATTAAGAAGATGTGATGCTGCAGACTCAAGTTACAAAGAATAAAATGAAAAATGATATTAAAAATGTTGCTGTTATAGGCACAGGAGTTATAGGCGCTGGTTGGATTATCAGGTCTTTAGCTCACAACAAAAAAGTTATTGCCTTTGATAAAGATCATAAATTAAAGAAGAGATTAGTTGCTGAGATAAAACGTACTTGGCCGTATGTAAAAAAACTATTTAACAAAAAAAAACTTAATTTAAAAAATTTTCAATACGTTACATCAATAGAAGAAGCCTTAAAGGATGCCGATTTTATTCAAGAGTGTGCAACTGAAAATTATAGAATAAAAACCAAGCTAATGAATATTATTGGCAAATACGCAAAACCAAACGCTATTATTTCATCAAGCTCATCTGGTTTGCTTCCAACAAGAATATATTCAAAGTGTAAAAATCCAGCACGTACAATGATAGGGCATCCATTTAACCCTGTTTATATGTGTCCAGGAGTTGAGATTGTTCCAGGAAAAAAAACAAAAAATAAATTTTTAAACAAAGCTAATAAATTTTATAAATCAATATCAATGAACCCAATTATGGTTAAAAAAGAATTGCCCGGTTATTTAGCTGACAGACTTCAAGAAGCTTTGTGGAGAGAAGCATTGCATATTGTAAATGAAGGCTATGCAACTACAAAAGATTTAGATAGATCAATTGAAGATGGACCTGGTTTAAGATGGTCATTAATGGGAATATTTTTAACTTATCATTTAGCTGGAGGTAAGGCCGGAATGAAACATATGCTAAAACAATTTGGACCTGCGTTAAAATTACCATGGACTAAACTAAAAGCACCAAAACTTTCTAAAAAATTATCATCTAGAGTTATTACTGGAACTAGACAACAGGCCAAAGGAAAATCTGTAGCTATGATATCAAATATAAGAGACGAATATTTAGCTAACCTTCAAAAGCTAAGAAAAAAATACGAAAACAAAATTAGAAAATAATTAGTGACTCAAATAAACAATTTAGAAGATATTGTAAAAAATGGTCTATGTATAGGCTGTGGACTTTGTCAAAGTATTACGGGCAAAGATTCAATTGAAATTTCAATGTCCTCAAAAGGTAGACTAGAACCTAATGAATTAAAAAAAATACCATCTGAAACATTTAATAAAATATTAAATGTCTGTCCTGGCGTTATTGTAGAAGGCCTTCCAAAAGAACAAGTTGATATAAAAACAAAACATGATTTGGTTTGGGGTTACTATTTGTCTCTATTTTATGCATGGTCTACTGATGATAAAATTAGATTTGAAAGCTCAACAGGTGGACTGCTAAATGGATTATCGCTTTATTTATTAGAGTCAAATAAAGTAAAATTTATTTTACATACAGTTACTGAACATGAAAAACCAATGAGAAGTGTATCTAAACTTAGTTATAGTAAAGAAGAATTATTAAATTCTAATAGTTGCTCAAGATATGGACCCGCTTCACCTTTAGATAAATTTCATGAAGCTTTAAATTTAAATCAACCTTTTGCATTTGTGGGAAAACCTTGTGATATTAGTGCTATAAGACAATTATCCAAAACAGACGAAAGAGTTAATAAGTTATGTAAATATTTGTTAACCTTAGTTTGCGGAGGCTCTACAGAGTTTACAAAATCACAGGATTTTATTGAGAGTTTTAAAGTTAAAGAAGATGAGTTAACTACTTTTAGATATAGAGGATTTGGAAATCCAGGAAAAATGTATATCAAAACAAAAGATGGAAGAGAATATGATCGTGAATACAATTCTTTTTGGGGCGAGGAGTCTACTTGGCGAGTTCACTTTAGATGTAAAATTTGTCCAGATGCTATTGGAGAAAGTTCTGATATAGCAGCACTGGATACTTGGAGAGGAGGATCGCCAAAGGAAGAAGATGAAGGTTTTAATGCTGCAATCGTTAGAACAAAAAAAGGTTTAGATTTATTAAATGACGCAATAAATGCTGGATATATAAAAAAAGGTGATGAGTTAATAATTGATGATATTAACGATTTTCAACCGCACCAAGTTAATAGAAAGAAAGCGGTGTATGCTAGACATGAAGGTATGAGAAAGAAAAATATTCCAACAGTTAATACCAATGGTTTAAGAATTAAAGAATTATATGATTTAAACTCTAAAGAGTTTAATTTAAAAGAAGAAGAAGGTATTAGTAGCAGAGTTAAAAAAATATGAATGTTTTAGTTAAAAATTTAGGCAATGGAATAAAGAATGTAAAAATTAATGATCCAAAAACTTATAATTCATTATCTTTTGCAACTTTAAATTCTCTTTTAAAAACTTTTAAAAAACTTGATAAAGATAATTCTACAAAAGTAATAATCCTAGAAGGTATGGGAAAAGGTTTTAGACCAAGATCTTTTCCATTTTCCATTAACTTATCAAAAATATGATTTTGATACTCAATTGGGTGATGAAGTTCCCATCCTAATTCACCAACAAAGTTTACTCTAACAGCAGTACATGGTGCATAACCTATATCCACTTTTTTTGAACTTAACCATTTAAAATTTTCATTAGAAAAATCATCCTTAGAAACTTTATTCATTAAGTCTCTAGCTTTAGGTCCAGCAATAACTAAAACTCCCATTGAATTAGTTAAGTTTTCAAACTGAACTGAACCATCATTTGGCATCCATTTTTGTATCCAATCATGATCAAGTCTTTGAAAAGCTCCAGCTGAAACTAAGTAATAACTGTCATCTGCTTCTTTCATTATTGTAAATTCAGAATGAACTCCTCCCTTTGTATTAAGAGCATGACATAAATTTACTCTACCAATTTTTTTTGGAAGTTTGTTTGCTACTAAATAGTCCAAAAACTCTTCTGCTTTTGGTCCTTTAATTCTACATTTTGCAAATGCAGACATATCTAAAACACCTACGTTTTCCTTTACATTTTTACATTCTTTCTCAACAGCCTTAAACCATTTAGATCTTCTAAATGACCAGTCATCTTTTTGTTCCATTCCATCTGTTGCAAAAAAATTAGCTCTTTCCCATCCAAACTTCTGTCCAAAAACTGCTCCAAGTTTTTTTAGTCGGTCGTAACATGGTGCTTGTCTTAATGGTCTTGCAGCTTCTCTTTCTTCGTCTGGGTAATGAATTGTAAATACGTTTCGATAAGCTTCTTCATTTTTTTCAATTAAATATGATTTTGAAGCATAATCACCATATCTTCTAGGTTCTACTCCAAGCATATCAATTGTTGGTTCACCATCCATAATCCATTCTGCTAGTTGCCAACCAGCTCCACCAGCAGCTGTAATACCAAAACTATGTCCTTCATTAATCCAAAAATTTTTTAATCCCCAAGCTGGTCCAACAATTGGGTTTCCATCTGGAGTATAACAAATTGCACCATTATAAACTTTTTTAACTCCAACTTCTCCGAAAGCAGGCACACGATGAATGGCTCCTTCGATATGAGGCGCCAATCTTTCTAAATCCTCTTGAAATAATTCATACTCAGAATCTTTTGAAGGACCGTCTACATAACAACATGGTGCACCTTTTTCATAAGGTCCTAATATTAAACCTCCCGCTTCTTCTCTCATGTACCATTGGGTATCACTGTCTCTTAGTACACCCATTTCTGGTTTTCCTTCTTTTTTTCTTTTTACAATTTCTGGATGAGGTTCAGTTACAATATACTGATGCTCTACTGGTATAACTGGAATTTCTAATCCTACCATTTTACCAGTTTGTCTTGCAAAATTTCCTGTACATGAAACTACATGCTCACATTCAATTGATCCTTTATCGGTTTCAACAACCCATCCTTCTTTTATTTGTTTAATTCCTACAACTGAAGTATTTCTATAAATTTCTGCTCCTCTATTTCTTGAACCTATTGCAAGGGCTTGTGTTAAATCAGCTGGTTGAATATATCCATCTTCTGGATGTTGAATAGCACCAATCAATCCATCAATATTACATAAAGGCCAAATTTCTTTTACTTGTTCTGGAGTTAAAAATTTTACCTGAACTCCAATTGTTTGTGCAACACCTGCGTATTGGTGGTATTCTTCCATTCTTTCTTTAGTGCTTGCCAATCTAATATTGGATACAACACTAAAGCCTACATTTTGTCCTGTTTCTTCTTCTAAATTTTTATAAAGATTAACTGCATATTTGTGAAGTTGTCCTACTGAGTAACTCATATTAAATAGTGGAAGTAACCCTGCGGCATGCCAAGTAGATCCTGATGTAAGTTCTTTTCTCTCAACTAAAACTACATCCTTGCATCCTTTTTTTGCCAAATGATAAAGCATGCTTGCGCCAACTACACCTCCACCTATGACAACTACTTTGGTTTTAGATTTCATAAATGCGATTCCTACTAAATTTTTTTTGCTTCTTAAACAAAAATCTAACTTATATTGACGAACCTAAGGACACAGGTTGAGAAACTATTGTTGTTAACCAACAGTCTTTGAGAGGCCCTTCAAAGCTATATTTTTCAACTATCCATCTGAATTTATAGTAGTTTTTCCCTTCACCAAGAATAGTTACTTCGAAAGTTGCGAGAGAAGTTGTTGTTTTTACTTCAATAATATTGTGTTCAATATGATTTAATAGCATCTTATAAGAATCGCTGTTCAATAAAATTTTGAATTTTTCCAAAGGACCAGTAAATTTTTTATTATTTGGATGAGCAAATTCCCAAGTTTGTTCTATACCAGCATTATTAAAAGGTTCGTCATTATTTTTCAAGCTTCTTAATTGGATTTTTATAACTTGATATGGTTCAATTCCATTGTTAGGTTTAATTACATCGGCTCTAGTGGTCACAATAAACATCACAGCAAAAAATAAAACTAATACTAGGTAAATGATTCCGTATAAAAAATATTTAAAATATTTTTTCATAAATTTAATGCAGTTTTTCTAACATCTTTTAAAAAATCTTTTCTTTTTTTATCAGAAACAAATGGTACTGCAAAATATCTTTTATAAACAACATCTGTTATTCCACATATATTAAATACACCTCTTCTTAATCTTTTAGTTGGCATATTTAAAAAAAAAGTTCTTATAGCAAATTGAGGTGATCCATAGGTACAAAAAACAATTGCTTTTTTTCCTTTTAGATTTCCTATTGGGTATCCATAATTTCCAAATAATTTTTTAAATCTAAATGCCCATGGCGGTGATAAAACTTTATCAATCCAACCTTCTAAAATTGCTGGCATTCTAAAATTCCATATAGGTGCAATCAATACAATTACATCTGATTTTTCAATTCTCTTTTGATGGTCTAATACTATTTCGTCTGGTTTTTCGCCAGCATAAACTGGGTCAAATTTTTCTTTGTATAAATCAACAGTATCTACTTCGTTCCCGTTTTCCTTTACAGTATTAACAAACTCTTCTTTAATTGCTGCATTAAATGATTTGTCATTGTAATGTCCATAAACTAAAAAAATTTTTTTCATTTATTTAACTTTTGAAGCTATATAAAAACCAAAAAACATTGCTACAACAAAAATAGCAGAACTTACATTAAATAAAGCTATTGAAGTAATGGCGGGTCCTGGACATAAACCAATTAATCCCCAACCAGCTCCAAAAAAAACAGATCCTATAATTAGTTTTTTATCTATTTCTTTATTTGTTGGAATAGAAAAATTTGATGAGAATAATGGTTTGTTTTTATTTTTAAATAAGTGAAATATTGGAGCTGAAACAACAAGAGCTCCAATCATTACAAAGGCAAGTGAAGGATCCCAATCTCTAAAAATATTTAAAAAACCTAAAACTTTTTCAGGATTGACCATTTGAGAAATAACAAGCCCTATTCCAAAAATTATTCCACAAATTAGAGAAACTATCTTGTTCATACTATTCCTGTAATAAATACTGTTATTATTCCAACTAACATGAAAGTGATTGTTGCAATAATTGATCTTATAGAAAATCTGCTTATTCCACTAATACCATGTCCGCTTGTACAACCATTGCTCAATCGTGTTCCAAATCCAACTAGAATTCCAGCTATAATTAATAAAATTACTGAACTTGAAATTGATATATTAATTTCATTACCTGAAATTAAATTATAAATCAGAGGTCCTGCTATTAATCCAATTAAAAATAAAAAATTCTCAATTCTGTTTTCTTTTGAAACTATAAAATTACTAGCTATTCCACTAATCCCAATCATTCGACCATTTAGAATAAAAAATAATGCGACTGATAATCCAATTAAAAGGCCACCTAATAATGCTGATAATGGGGTAAAGTTTACTATATTCATTTAATTCCAGATTTTATTTAATTTTTTTTCTCTTCCACATGCTTTTTTATATCTTAAATAATTTAAAAATTTTACTTCATAATAGTTTTGATGCTTTTCTTCAGCTTTATAGAATATATCAAACTTTGTAACATAAGTTACAATTTTTTTTTTAAATTTTTTTTCTAATTTAATAATGCTATTTTCTATTAAATCTTTTTCCTTGTTATCCTGATAGAAAGCTACAGATCTATAACTATATCCTTTATCGCAAAATTGACCATATTCATCAAAAGGATCTATATTTATCCAAAAATGATCTAACAGATCAATAAAATTTATTATATTTTTATCGTAAATAATTTCGATTACTTCAAAGTGTCCAGTATTTCCATAAGTTACCTCATCATATGTTGGGTTTTTTGTTGTTCCTCCTGAGTAACCTGAAATT
>CABXMS010000020.1 GCA_902513415.1 uncultured Pelagibacteraceae bacterium | reverse complement strand
ATCAAAAGTATATTTACTGATTTTAAATATTTTTTTGTTTCCGGTTTAATTTCTTTTTTTGAAAAAGCTCCAGCTCCAAAAGATATCACAAGAAAAAAAAGTAAAACTAAAACGAGTATAGTTATTAAAATTCCAAATTTACCAAGCATATTATTGTTGAATATACTGGTTTATTTAAGATTATTTAATGACATTTTGTCATAGGTATTTATACTGCTTTTGTTCTATATAAACAGATATGCATGCAGGAATTATATTTTTTTTAGTCATTCTAGGATCAGTACTTTTCCATATTTTTACTCCATGGTACTGGACTGACATTGCTTCAAATTGGGGAGGAATGGATGACACTATCACACTAACCTTTTGGGTTGGCGGAAGTGTATTCGTAGCAGTTTGCCTTTTCATGGTTTATTGTGTTTTTAAATTTTCTTATAAAGAAGATCATAAAGCTGAATACAAACCTGAAGACAAAAGATTAGAAAAAATACTTACAATCGCAACAACATTAGGAGTGGTAGCGCTACTGGCACCAGGACTTATTATTTGGAATCAGTATGTGACTGTTCCAAAAAATGCGCTTGAGATAGATGTAATGGCTTGGCAGTGGGGATGGCAATATAGATTACCCGGAGAAGACGGAAAATTAGGAACAACTCAAGTTACGAATATAAATGACGATAATCCATTTGGAATTAATTTAGATGATCCTTATGGAAAAGATGATGTAATGATACAAAGCGATTTAATAAATTTAGAAAATAATAAGCCTGTTAAAATATTATTAAGATCAGTTGATGTTCTTCACAACTGGTATGTTCCTCAATTCAGAGCAAAAATGGATGCGGTTCCAGGAATTGTAACTTATTACTGGTTTGAACCTAATAAAGTAGGAGAGTATGAAGTTTTATGCGCTGAATATTGTGGTGTTGGCCACTACGCTATGAGAGGCGGAGTTTTAGTGCAAGATAATCAAGATTATGAAAACTGGCTTAAAAAACAAGAAACATTCTCTGATTTAATTGCAAAACAAAAAATTTTAGAAATTGAGAAAACTAAATTAGCAAAAAAATAAATTAAATGATAAAAAAAACAAATATAAGGGTAAAAAATGTCAGAGGATTTTAGGGATAATAAAATAATCCACACACAATCTTCAGAAACTATTTCTGGAGGAGGATCAGGAATAACACCTGATATGGATTATGTAAGACCTTCAGAAATACCTGAGCAGGATTTATATCACGGACATAGCTTTATTACTAAATGGGTTTTTTGTCAGGATGCCAAAGTTATTGGAGTACAATATTTTCTTTTAGCCACATTTACTGGAATAATTGGTCTTATTCTTTCTTGGCTAATGCGCTTACAATTAGGCTTTCCAGAACTAGCAGGATTCATGACGGCAGAACATTATTATCAGTTTGTCACTATGCATGGAATGATAATGGTAGTTTATTTTTTAACTGCACTTTTCCTCGGAGGATTTGGAAATTATTTAATTCCGTTAATGGTTGGTGCTAGAGATATGGTTTTCCCTTATCTTAACATGGTAAGTTTTTGGATGTTTTTTATTGCAGTTGGAGTTTTATTAGCAAGCTTTTTTGTTCCAGGTGGCCCAACAGGAGCTGGGTGGACACTTTACCCTCCTCAAACAATTTTAGAAGGAACACCAGGATCTGGCATGGGAATACTTTTAATGTGTATATCTTTAGTATTATTTGTAGCTGGATTTACTATGGGGGGACTAAATTATTTAATTACTGTTTTGCAGGCTCGTACTAGAGGAATGACATTAATGAGGATGCCCTTAACAGTTTGGGGTATTTTCACAGCAACTGTTTTAGCAATGTTAGCTTTTCCAGCTCTGTTAGTGGGTGGACTAATGATGAGTTTAGATAAAATACTTGGAACAAGTTTTTTTATGCCAACAATATTACAGGCGGGAGAAATACTTGACTATGGTGGAGGAAGTCCTATTCTTTTTCAACATTTATTTTGGTTTTTTGGACATCCAGAAGTTTATATAGTTGCACTACCTGCATTTGGAATAATTTCAGATTTAATTTCTGTTCACGCTAGAAAAAATATATTTGGCTATAGAATGATGGTTTGGGCCATTGTCGCCATAGGTGGTCTAAGCTTTTTTGTATGGGCACATCATATGTATGTTAGTGGAATGAATCCTTGGTTTGGATTTTTCTTTGCAACAACAACTCTTATTATTGCGGTCCCAACGGCGATGAAAGTCTACAATTGGATTTTAACTCTTTGGAGAGGAAACATAAGACTTAATGTTGTGATGCTATGGTGTCTTGGTTTTATAGTTACTTTTGTAAACGGAGGGATTACAGGAATTTTCTTAGGAAATGTTACTGTAGATGTTCCATTATCTGATACTTACTTTGTTATTGCTCACTTCCACATGGTTATGGGGATTGCACCACTTATGGTAATTATGGGAGCTGTTTATCATTGGTTTCCTCTAGTTGCTGGAAGATTTTTGGATGAAAAATTAGGTAAATGGCATTTCTGGCTTACTTTTTTAGGAGCTTATTCAATTTATTTCCCAATGCACTATTTAGGATTTATTGGAGTGCCTAGAAGATATTTTGAAATGTATGATAGTCCATATGTAACCTCGGCAGTAGGAATGAATGAGTTTATAAGTATTGCAGCCTTCATAGTTGGAGCAGCACAATTTATCTTAATTTTCAATATTATAAAAACCTTAAAGACAGGAAAACCATCAGGACATAATCCTTGGAAAGCTAATTCTCTAGAATGGCTTACACCTTCAGTACCACCCGAACATGGTAACTGGGGTGATAAACTTCCGGTAGTTCATAGATGGCCTTATGATTTTAGTGTTCCAGGAGCAAAAGAAGATTTTATTACACAAACTACACCTCCAAGCGAAGTTGCTAACACAGAGGTAGAAAAAACTTAAACAATGTCTGATCCAAAAATAGAAGGATACGAATTTAAACCTGGTTTTAGCGGAATGGCCCAAGACACAGGCTCCGACCAAACCATGTTCAAAGGTGTTCATTGGGGTAAAGCAATGATGTGGATATTTTTATTAAGTGATACATTTATATTTAGTTGTTTTTTAATTTCATACATGAAGGGTAGAGGATCAACCTTAATAGATTGGCCAAATCCAAGCGAAGTTTTTGCATTACATGTAGGAGGTGTCGATGTTCCTTTATTGCTTATTGCTATTATGACTTTTGTATTGATTACAAGTAGTGGAACAATGGCCCTTGCGGTAAAATATGGTTATGAAAAAAATAGAAAGATGTGTGGATGGCTAATATTAGCTACAGCTATAGGCGGACTTACTTTTGTTGGAATGCAAGCTTTTGAATGGTCAAAATTAATTCATGAAGGAGTAAGACCTTGGGAAAATCCTTTTGGAGCAAAGCAATTTGGTTCGTTTTTCTTTATGATCACAGGCTTTCACGGCACCCACGTATCAATAGGAGTAATTTTCTTATTTATCTATGCTTATAAAACTTTTAAAGGCCATTATGATGATGAAAAAAGAGGTTGGTTTACAACAATGAAAGGTAACTATGTTGAAATTGAAATTCTAGGATTGTATTGGCACTTTGTAGATTTAGTATGGGTATTTATTTTTGCATTTTTTTATTTATGGTAAATTAAATTATGAGCGAAACAAAAAAACAAGAACAAACAACAACACATAAGATAGGAATATATCTTTGGATATGGGGTTTATTATTTGTTTTAAGTTTTTTCTCATACATGGTGGATTGGTACCAATTTCAAGGATTGCTTAGATGGTCTTTGATTTTATTATTTATGTTTTTAAAAGCAGGCTTGATTATGGCTTTCTTTATGCATTTATTTTGGGAACGTTATGCACTAGTTAATGTTTTATTATGGCCAATGACCGCAATTGGATGTTTTATATTTCTTATGGTTGCAGAGTTTAAATATACTGTCTTTACTAGACTTTTTTATTTTGTTGTAGGAGGATAATAATTTATGGATGGATACACTGTTTTAGCTGGTTTTTTAATATTTTTCCTTTTTTTTATTTATATAACTTGGTTTGGATATTCATTAAAAGTTGAAAACGAAAAAGATAAAACATCTGAAATTAAAATTAATCCTTATGATAACATTCCATTAAGTAGAAAATTAATTGATAAAAAGAATCAAAATGTAGGAATTTTTGATCTAGGTAATCATATTCTTATTATAGGAATAATATTGCTAGTGATATTTGTAAGCATGAATGTAGACTAACTTTGACTACTATTACTTCAAAAAATAAAAGCTCGATATTTTTTAATTTTTCATCTTATATAAAATCTTTACTATTATTAATGAAGCCAAGAGTAATGTCTTTGGTTATATTCACTTGTGCCGTTGGATTGTTAACATCACAAAAGACAATTCCTTTATTTAATTCTTTGTTTAGTATTTTTTTTGTGACTATTGGAGCGGGTGCAGCTGGGACACTTAACATGTGGTATGAGGCTGATCTTGATAAACTCATGACAAGAACTTGTCTTAGACCAATACCCACTGGAAAAATTGATAGAAAGCACGCTTTAATATTTGGGATAGCACTATCGATTATTTCAATTTATGGACTCTATTATTTTTCAAATCTTTTGTCGGCATTTTTGTTATTTGTAACTATTGCTTTTTATCTTTTTGTTTACACAATTTGGTTAAAGAGAAAAACACCACAGAACATTGTTATCGGGGGAGCCTCAGGTGCTTTACCTCCAGTTATAGGTTGGACCATTGCAACAAATTCTTTAACTATTGAGCCAATTACTTTTTTTTTAATTATATTTTATTGGACACCATCACATTTTTGGGCCTTAAGCCTTTATAAAGCAGAGGATTATTTGAAAGCAAAAATTCCAATGCTTCCAATTACAAACGGAATTGAAGAGACAAAGAAAAAAATTTTTATTTATTCATTGTTCATGATCCCTGTAGTTATATTGCCGTATATTATAGGTTTTACCGGTAAAATGTTTCTTATCAGCTCTTTGTTTCTTACGTTTTATTATAATTATATTTGTTACGATCTATATAAATTTAAAAAAAATAAATTTGAATTAAATAAAGCGAAAAAAGTCTTTGGATATTCAATTTTATATTTATTTTTAATTTTTGTATTATTCTTGATCGATAGTTTAATTTAAAGATTGCGACTATAAAAAAATCCGCTAGAGTGTTTTGTATATCATAGATGAAATATATAAGCACAAGAAGTAAAGAAAAAGAATACAATTTTGGAGAAGTTTTTCTAAAAGGTCTTGCTGATGATGGGGGTCTTTATGTGCCAAAATCATTAAAAAAATATAGAACAGAAGAATTATTAGAGCTCAAAAATTTAAATTATAATGAATTATCTACTGAAATAATAAATCTATTTTCAGCAGATTTTATTTCAAGAGAAGAACTTTCATCTTTAATTAATAAATCATATTCAACATTTAGAGAAAAAGAAGTGGTTAAACTTTCAAATGTTGGAGATATAAAATTATTAGAATTATTTCATGGTCCAACATTTGCATTTAAAGATGTTGCAATGCAATTCATCGGTAATTTGTATGAATATTATCTAAGTAAAAATGATAAAAAAATAAATATAGTTGTTGCAACTTCTGGAGATACAGGTGCTGCAGCTATTGATGCAATTAAAGGAAAATCTAATTTAAATATATTTGTTTTACATCCAAATAACAGAATTTCTTCTGTTCAAAGAAAATTGATGACTACTGTTGAAGAAAAAAATGTTTTCAATATTGCAATAGATGGAAATTTTGATGATTGTCAAAATATCGTAAAACAAATATTTTCTGATCTAGAGTTTTCTAAATCTATAAATATGTCAGGAGTTAACTCAATAAATTGGGTAAGAATTATTGCTCAAGCAGTGTATTATTTTTACTCATATTTTAAACTAGGCAAGGAAACAATTTCTTTTTCAGTTCCAACAGGAAACTTTGGTGATGTTTTTGCAGGTTACCTTGCAAAGAAAATGGGATTACCAATTAATAAGCTAATTGTTGCAACAAACGAAAATGATATTTTGCATAGAGCTATCTCAAAAGGAGATTATATTTCAAAAGAAGTTAAAGAAACATTGTCACCAAGTATGGATATTCAATTAGCAAGCAACTTTGAAAGATTAATTTACTATGTAAATAATTCTGATTCAAAAATAACTGCAGATATCATGAAAAAAATTAAACAAAATTCTTACCAAATTGAAAAGAATAATTTAGAAATTATTCAAAAAGATTTTCTTTCAGAAAGTTGCAATGAACAAGAAACATTAGACATTATTAAAAAAAATCATGAAGAAAATAATATAATATTAGATCCACATACAGCAGTTGGAGTAGGAGCTGCAAAAAAACTATCTTTTAATGATTGTGTAGTTTTATCAACAGCAAACCCATGTAAATTTCCAGACGCTACAAAAAAAGCAATAAATAAGCATGAAAAGTTGCCTGAAGAACTTCAGCATGTCCTTGATAAGGATGAAAATTTTCAAGTGTTAAATAACAATACTGAAGAAGTAAAAAACTTTGTTAAAAGCAAAATCTAAAAAAAAAGAGACGTTCTGTTGCCAGGTTATTTATTATTCAGGGACTTTATTATTTGCTTTCCAATTATTTCCCCCAATAATGGTGGGACTGCATTACCTATTTGAAGATTCTTGCTAGTTTTACTTCCATAAAAAATAAATTTGTCAGGGAACCCCTGTAATCTTGCACCCTCCCTTGTTGATAGTGCACGGTTTTGAAACGGGTGGATACACCTTGTGGATGATGGAGTGCCAAAATTTCTTGTTATTGTTGGAGCGGATTTTGTTGGATCAATTCTTGCATACACATTATTAAAATATTTTTTTGGTCTTAAACTAATCGGTAAATCACCAATATCTCCATTTGGAGGAACTAAACCAATTATTTTTTGCATTTTTTTTCCATAATTTGAACAATTATGTTCTGTTAGTACTTTGATATTTCCTCTCATTTTTTTTTGATAATCATTTTTTGGTTTACAAGAATAATTACTTTTTTCTTCCCCAACATTTAATTTGGGCAAGTCAGAAATTGCAGACATAACTGTTAAATATTTATCTTCAAATAAATTTTTATTCTTGGATTTACTAATTTTTGGAAATTCAAATAGATATCCTTTAGCAACACCTACTACGATTGTTCTTTTTCTTAATTGTGGCAATCCATAATCAGCAGCATTAAGGACATCTGAAAATACACTGTATCCAATACTTTCAAGTTCGTGGATTAGTGTTTCATATGCTTGCCCACTATAAAGTGATTTAAAACCAGCAACATTTTCAAAGATAACTGCTTTGGGGTTGGTTTCATTAACTGCTCTTAAGAATTCCCAAAATAAAGAGTTTCTTTTATCTTTTTTATTTTTACTACCAACAGTACTAAAACCCTGACACGGCGGTCCGCCACATAATATATCTATAGATTTATATCCAATTTTTTTTAATTCCGTCTTGAAATTTATATTATGTATATCTTCATTTAACATTTTTGTTTTGGGATGATTAAGTTCAAAGGTTTTAGCAAAATCTTTCTCAATTTCATTTGCCATAATTATATCTATATTATTTCTACTTAATCCAAGAGAAAAACCTCCGGCACCACAAAACAAATCTATACCAATTAATTTTTTCAAAAAAATTTCCTTATTTATTTTTAATAATGGGTCGATATACTAAGTCTCTGTACTCTTTAAACTCTAATTCTTGACCCCAATTATTGCATTCCACACACATTGGAACAATATTAAATTTATCATACGATCTTGATTTTAAAACATGTCCTTTATCGTAATGTTCCATTTTTCTTCCACATACAGCACAACCTCTATCTTTAAATTTATCCAATATTTCTTCCCATTCTAAATCAGATAAATTATTTATTCTTTTTTGATTGTGTCTACTCCATATTGGATTGGGTTTTTTGATTGAGTGAAGAGACATCTGGTTCCTTTTGAAATTTTTTTCATAAACGCCTCTCGTAAATCTTGTATTTCCAGATTTTATAAACCATCCCGCATCTGCCAAATGTCTTGCTTGTCTTTTATATTCTTTGCCATTTTTGATATGCCATTTTTCTATCTCATCCTGAGAAATTGGATTTGGCATATGATTAAACAAACAAATTAATTCAATTAATTTGCTTCCAGATGGTAATTTTACACCTTTTGATTTTAAATTTTTTTTCCATAGTAATGTTATTTTTGATTTAAAATTAATTAAATTATCCACATAACATTAATAGCATAAGGGGCGTTCTGCTGCCAGGTGCCCTAATTATAAATTTGCAGCTTCTTTAGCGATTAAATCTACTTCATTATTTAATTTATCTGTTGAATGTGCTTTTACCCAATTCCAACTTATTTCAAATTCATTAGTTAGAAGATCTAACTCTGTCCAAAGTTCTTTATTTTTAACTGGTTGTTTGTTTGCAGTTTTCCATCCATTTTTTTTCCAATTATGGATCCACTCTGTTATTCCTGACTTTACATATTTAGAATCTGTAAAAATTTGAACTTTACTACCTTTGGGAATTTTTTTTAAGGCTTGAATTGGAGCAAGTAATTCCATTTGATTGTTTGTAGTATTTCTTTTACCTCCTTTAATCTGAGTTTTTTTTACATCATCAATAATTATTGCTGCCCATCCACCATTTCCTGGATTTTCTAAACAAGAACCATCAGTATAAATTTTAATCATTTAATTATAA
>CABXMS010000019.1 GCA_902513415.1 uncultured Pelagibacteraceae bacterium | reverse complement strand
TTAATTCTTTTTCGTACAATTTGGCTGCTTCCCATCTAGATAATAATATTACTTCTTTTGTAACTGCTGCTGTAACATTTGGGTTTCCATCCCGATCACCGCCCATCCAGGAGCCAAACTCTATCGGATTAAAATTTTTAGGTAAGCCTTTACCCATATTTTTTACAAAAATACCGTTTAATCTTCTGTAAACTTTTGGAATTGTTTCCCATAGACTGTCTTCGATTATTGCAAGACCCCATCTTGCTTCTTCGGTTGGAGTGGGTCTAAATCTTTTTAAATCATCTGTATTCCAAATTATTGTAATTTCATCGTATAATTTTTTATCTAACATTCTTAATTTTGATGGATAGTTCTTTAGCAAATCTCTTTGCTCAAGAATTTCAATTAATTTGTGGTGTTTTTGTATCAATGTACGTCTTTTTACTTCTGTCGGGTGTGCTGTTAAAACTATTCCTATATTTAAATTTCTAGCAAAATTATAAATTTTATTTGAAGAAATTTTTTTATTTTTAAAGAGACTCTCAAATATTTCTTCTATAAAAATATTTTTTATTTTTTTATTTTTCTTTGTATTTTCGAATTCGTCAAGCGTACGAGAAGCATCTAAAGACTCTGCTAAATTTATAAAGTTCATGAAATGAGTAAATGCTCTAGTCAATTTAAAAATTTTTTCAGGTTTTAATTTTTGAATTTCTGATATTATTTTTTTAAATGGATCTTTTTGATTTTTATTTGATATGTTTGCTTTAGATAGTAATCTAATTTTTTCTACTAGATTAAAAAAATTATTTCCTTCTTGATTTTTTATAACATTTCCAAGAATATTTCCTAAATACCTAACATCTTCTCTTAAAGATACCGTTGGTATTCTATCGTAGTATAAGTCTCTTTTTATCATTTATAAAAATGTATTTTATAGTTTAATTTAAACTAAAACTACTTTTGAATTTTGTTCACCTAAATTATCTATAGATAATTTTATCAAATCTCCAGATTTTAAAAATTTCTGAGGTTTTTTACCCATACCAACTCCTGCAGGAGTTCCAGTGGTTATTAAATCTCCAGGATGCAATGACATAAAATTACTTAAATATGATACAATATAATTTACATTAAAAATCATATTACTTGTATTTCCTGTTTGCATTCTTTCTCCGTTTACATCTAATTTCAAATTTAAATTATTTACATTTTTAATTTCATCGGATGTAACTAAATATGGTCCAACTGGTCCAAATGTGTCGTGAGACTTACCTTTTGTCCATTGTCCCATTTTTTCTATTTGCCATTCTCTTTCGCTTATATCGTTTACCACACAATATCCCAAAATATTTTTTGCAGCTTCATTTTCTGAAATATTTTTTGTTTCTTTCGCAATTACTATTCCTAACTCAACTTCCCAATCAAGTTTTTTAGATTTTTTTTCTAATTCAATGCTATCATTAGGTCCACAAATTGAACTTGTTGCTTTCATAAATATAATTGGTTCTGATGGAGGTTTTGCACCAGTTTCTGCTGCATGATCTGAATAATTTAATCCAATAGCTACAAATTTTCCTGGTTTATTGATACAAGCTCCTACTCTTTCATCTTTAGATAATTCGGGCAATGTTTCTAGATTAATATTTTTTATTTTAGAAATTGATTCAAAGTTTAAATATTCAGAACTAAAATCTACTATATGAGAACTTAAATCTCTAATTTTATTATTTTTATCTAATATTCCTGGTTTCTCTTTTCCTTTTTTTCCAACTCTTAAAAGTTTCATTTAATTTTTATTTTTTATCTTTGACACAGTTGATTTAGCACCTTCACTCATAAATATTTTGTCACTTCCTACTGTTACAATTTGAAATCCAATATTAATCATTTTTCTCGCATATTCTGGTGTAGCGTTATGAATTCCAGCAACTATATTATTTTTTTTTGCATGATTTAGTATATTTAAAATTTGTTCATAAGTTGGATGTCCTTCTGGTTTGTCAAAGCCAGGTTTTTCTCCTATTGCCAAACTCAAATCTGCCGGTCCAATATAAATTCCATCAAGACCTGGAGTGCTCATTATTTTGTCTAATTCTTGTAAAGCTTCTTTAGTTTCTATCATTGCTATTTTTAAAATTTCATCATTCGCATGATCCACATAATCACTCCCTCCATACATAAAACCTCTTGTTGGACCAAAACTTCTAAAACCTTTTGGAGGATAATTGCATGCTTGAACAAATTTTTCTGCTTGGTTTCTATTACTTACCATTGGGCAAATTATTCCGTAAGCACCAAAGTCTAGAACTTTCATTACTTGACCTGGTTCATTCCAGTTTATTCGAGCCATAGGAACAACATCTGTAGTTGATATTGCTTGAAATATTTCTAAAACTTTTGAATTATCTATAGCACCGTGCTGCATGTCTATCGTTAAAGAATCCCAACCTTGATTGGACATCACTTCTGCAGAAAATGAACTTGGAATTTCTAACCAACCATTAATAGCTGCTTTACCTTCTTTAAATAATTTTTTAAGTTTATTTTTTCTCAATTTGACTAACCTTTGATGCCAAGGTGAGTATATTTTATATTCAAATAATCTTTGATAGCCATAGAACCACCTTCTCTTCCATAACCAGTTTGTTTAATTCCACCAAAAGGTGCCTCTGCTTGTGCTACTAAAGGAGTATTTACTGCAACAGTTCCCGTTTCTATTTGCTCGGAGGCTCTATTAGCTTGTTCCATTGAGTTGGTGCAAATATAACTAGCAAGTCCCAACTCGTGATTATTTGCTCTTTTAATTACTTCATCAAATGTTTTAAATGATAGCATTGGACACAAAGGTCCAAAAGGTTCTTGTTTCATAATAGTAAAATTGTCTTTTACATCATCAAATATAGTTGGTTCATAATAAAAACCTTTATTAAATCCTGAAGGTCTTTTACCTCCCAATAGTACTTTTGCTCCTTCTTGTTTTGTTTTTTCAACTAGTTCTTCAATTTCATTAAGCCTTTTTTTTGTAGTCATTGGTCCAAGCTGAACTTCTGAATCCATACCATTTCCAATTTTTAATTTTTTAGTTTTTTCAACGAACAAATTTACAAAATCTTTTTTCTTATTATCTTGAATATAAAATTTACTTGGAGAAATACAAACCTGGCCATTATTTCTAAATTTTGCAGCAATAGCCATATCTGTAGCTTTTTCTACATTTGCATCGTTAAATACTATAAATGGTGCATGTCCACTTAGTTCCATAGTAACTCTCTGAACTTTTTCTGCTGCTTGTTTTAGAATTAATTTTCCAACTCTTGTTGATCCAGTAACTGAAATTTTTTTAACTATATCTGATGCAATTAACTGAGATGCTATACTTGCTGGATCGCCAGATAATAAATTTACCACTCCTGGAGGAACACCTGCTTGTTTGCAAATATCTACTAGTTCCATTACTCCACCTGGAGCAATTACATCAGGTTTACAAATAACAGAACATCCGGCAGCTAAAGCTGTTGATATTTTTCTTCCAGCTAAAACTAAAGGAAAGTTCCATGGAACTAAAGCCGCAACAACGCCAATTGGTTGATAGTAAACATGAATTCTAGTATCTTCAAATCTACTTTCTACAGTTTGACCATAAATTCTTTTTGTTTCTTCTGCATTCCATTCAAAAATATCTGCTGTTGCTCCAACTTCACCTTTTCCTTCTGTTAAAGGTTTTCCAACTTCTAGTGTTAGCCACTTAGCAAGAACATCTTGTTTTTCTCTTATTAAGTCTGCTATTTTTCTAATTATTAAAGATCTTTTCCAAGGAGATGTTTTTTTCCAAACCTCCAAACCTTTTTCTGCAGATTTAAGCGCTTTATTAACTTCAACGGGTGATGCTTTTGATGCGTGTCCAAGAATTTCTTCGGTTGCAGGATTTATTACCTCATAAGTTTCTTTTTTTTCTGAAGCTTCCCACTTACCGTCGATAAATTGACCAAATTTTTCGTACATATAAAATATTCTATCTTAAGTTGTGATTTAACAACAAATTAATAAAAATTTAAAACTTTGAATGTTATAATCTTTTTTAAGAAAGGAGTAAACATGGCAAAGTTTTATATGATGGGAAACTATACTACTCAAGGATTTCAAGGTTTTCTTAAAGATCCAAAATCAGATAGATCAAAAGCTGCTCAAGCTGCTTCTGATGCTGTTGGAGCTAAAATGATTTCGTATACCGGCTTAAGAGGTACTTATGATTTTGTTGTAGTAGCCGAAGGAACTTTTGAACAAGCTGCTGGAATTAAAATGGCAACAGAAGCAAGCGGTGCTCTTTGCAACATTACAATTTGCGAAGCTATTAATATTAATGATGTCGCAGGAAATGCTGCAAAAATTGCTAGCGCTTATAAAGGACCTGGAAAATAAATAATTATAAATTTAACTCCTGGTCTAAAAACCAGGAGTTAAATACTTTCATATAAAGTTGGAAACATCTTTCCACCTAATGGATCTCCATTTTTATATCCAGCTTCTTGCATAGCTTTTCTATAATTATAACTAGTCCAATCTCCTACATAACTAATTTTTGCATCTTCTTTTGCCACTCTTAAAGTATATCTACTTAATGTATTTTTAGGTATTGAAGAGCTTAGAGTTCCGTGAAGAGTTCTCATATCAAATATAACAGCATCTCCTAATTCACAATCCCATTGTAAAAATTCATATTTATCTTTATTTCCTAAAATATCTGGAGGAAGTTCGTATTTTTTACCATCAATAATACATTCTTTTCCTTCAACTTTATGACCGTCTTTAAATAAAACTCTTAAAAAAAGTTTATCCCATAAATGTGAACCTTTAACCCAAACAACACCTTCGTTTTTTCCAGTTGGTTGTAATGGTAACCAGAGAACGCACATAGTTCCGTCCATATCGAAATAGCTTACATCATGATGAAAAGGTGTTGAAGATTTTGACCCACCTTCTCTTAAAAACCAGTTATCCATAACAAGATTTATTTTTTTTGCTGACATTAACTCAGAGGCTATTTTTTGCATAAGGTGAATTAAAGACAAAATCTTTAAATTCTGGGACTAAATCCCAAGTCCAATAGTCTTCTAAATAAGCTGGCACACCTTTTTCTATAGTATGAGATTTAAATCTAGGACTTGGATTTTTTATATCTCTAGCTATTCCTTTTTCTAGCTTTTTAACCCAATTAATATCAAATTTACCTTTTAAAAATATTGCACCATCTTTTTTAAATTGATTTATCTCATCATTTGTAAGAATTTTGCTCATGATATAATTTTTTATTTATGATAACTTAAAATAAAAAAAATTAAACAAAATGCTTAAAGATAGTTTCGGTAGAACATTTCCTTATATTAGAATGTCAATTACAGATGTTTGTAATTTTAAGTGTGGGTATTGTTTGCCAAATGGCTACCAAATTGACAAAAGTGATAATAGAAAATTTCTTCATCTAGATGAAATTAAACGTCTTGCAAAATGCTTTACAGAATTAGGGGTTTGTAAAATTAGAATTACAGGTGGAGAACCAACTGTAAGAAAAGATTTTTTTGAAATAGTCAAAGTTTTAAAAAACGAGTCTGGAATTAGAAAAGTTGTAATAACAACAAATGGTTATCATTTAGATAAAAAAGCAAAAGCTTTGGTGGAAAGTGGACTGAATGGAATAAATATTAGTATTGATAGTTTAAATCGTGAAACTTTTAAAAATGTAACTGGTCATGATAGGCTTCCTGAAATTTTAAAGGGTATAAATAATTTACAAGATCTGGGTTTTGAAAATATTAAAGTTAATGCTGTTCTTTTAAATGGAATTAATTCATCAGAAAAAGATTTTGAATCATGGTCTAAATTCATTAAGAATAATAAAGTTGATTTTAGATATATAGAATTAATGCAAACAGGTGACAACCTTGATTACTTTAAAAAATATCATGTATCAGCAAATATATTTAAGAATTACTTAAATAAAAATAAATGGATACATCAAACTTTAGGAAGAGATGCGGGCCCTTCTCTGAATTATATAAACCCTGAATATAAAGGTAAGTTTGGAATAATTGCTCCTTATTCAAAAGATTTTTGTAAAACTTGTAATCGTTTAAGAATTACATCTAGAGGAGATTTGAGACTTTGTTTATTTGGAAATACTGGAATAAGTGTAAGACATTTATTACAAAAAGATGATCAGCTTAACGAGTTAAAAGACCTTATATTAAAACAAATGCAGTTTAAAAAAGAGTCTCATTATTTAGAACTTGGAGATACAGGTTCAACTAAAAATTTATCTAAAACTGGAGGATAATTGGCCAAATTAAAAATAGTAAATCAAGATGAATTGAAAGATTGGGCTAAAGAAATTTTCAAAAAAAATTCATTTAATATGGTTGATGTTTCATCAAAAAAAGAAACTTTTAGAAGAGCTCTTGCGTCAGGAAAAATTTATGTTGGCAAAGAAGTTTTTAATATGATTAAAAATAAAGAAATGCCTAAAGGAGATCCAATTACCTTGGCTGAAGTATCAGCTGTGCTAGGAGTAAAAAAAACCAGTGAACTAATTCCTTTATGTCATCCTCTGCCAATAGATCACACTGCAACTAAAATTATTATGCACGAAGAAGATGCTTCTTTAGAAGTATTTTGTGTTGTTTCGGCGGTTGCAAAAACAGGCGTTGAGATGGAAGCAATTATGGGAGTTAATGCTGCTCTAATTACTATTTACGACTTAAGTAAAATTGTAAATCCACATCTAAAAATTGATAATGTTAAATTATTAATTAAAGAAGGTGGTAAGAGTGGATTGTGGACAAATCCAGATGGACTCCCAAATTTTTTAAAAAATATTTTTTAATTATGAAAGTAAAACTTGAGCTATTTGGTGCAAGTAGGGATTTAAGCGATAAAGACTTTTTAGAATTTAATATTGAAGAAAAAATTTCAATTAAAGATTTAAAGAAAAAAATAATTAATTATGTTGATAAAAAATTTAAAGGAAATGAAAATTATAAAAAAATAATTGAAACTTCAGCTTTTTGTTCAGAAGATAATAATATTATTTCTGAAAATTATAAAATTACAAAAGATCAAAAAATTGGAATTATTCCTCCTATTGGAGGTGGTTAATGCTTCATACAAAAATAATAGATATTAAAAAAGAAAAAATAGAAGTTAATAAAGCTGAAGAATTTATATCTTCATCTAAATTTGGTGCTTCATTAATTTTTAAAGGAACTGTTAGAGAAACTAATGAAAATAAAAAAGTAACAGGAATTACTTATGATATTCACGATGCGATGGTGATTAAAAGTTTTGAAGAAATTTATAATGAAGTTGATCAAAAATTAAAAATAAAAGATAAAGCGGTTTATATTGAGCATGCAAAAGGGTATTTAGGATTAGGAGAAATAAGCATTATTATTGCAGTTGCTTGTCCTCATAGAGCAGAAACATACATTCTTTCTAGATACATAATTGAAGAAATAAAAAAAAGATCTCCAATTTGGAAAAAAGAACTTTATGAAAATGCAGAAAGTGAATGGTTAAAAGGAAATCCTATCCAAGCTAATTGAAATCTTTCCTCAAGTCTAAATCTTTAAAAACTCTTTTACTTAAAACTTTTATAAAATTAGTATTTTTTTTTAATCTTTTGACCATAAATTTAGCTCCAACATCTCCTCTCATTCTTTTAAACTTAGCTAATACTGATCTATCAAAACCTATGGGATTACCAATTTTATTCTTATATTTTAATGCATGAACCAAATGTTTTTTTTTAATTATTGAATTATAAATTTTATTAATATCTGAAGTCTTTATAAAAGGCATATCTGATTGAACAATTATAAATCCTTTATCTTTTTTTGATATTTTTCTTAAACCTGTATTAATTGAAGAAGACATTCCTAATTTAAATTTTTTATTAAATACAAAAATATTCTTTTTATTCCTCTTAATCACTTTTTTTACTTCTGTATACTGGTAACCAAGAACAATTATAATTTTATCCACTTTGCTATTATGCAATGCCAATAATGAATGATTAATTAAAGATTTATTTTTAAACTTTTTAATTAATTTGTTTTCACTTCTAAGTCTTTTTGATTTTCCTGCAGCTAATAAAATAGCTTTAATCATTTTTTATAAGTTTCAGACACTAGCTGGGCAATAATAGATAGGGCTATCTCTGGAGCTGACCTTCCGCCCAGTTTAATACCAATAGGACCATGTATTGAATTAATTTGTTCACTATTAAATCCTGCTCCTTTTAATCTTTGACATCTGTTTTCATGAGTTTTCTTACTACCTAAAGCTCCAATATAATAAAATTTTTTATTTAGTGCGTGCTGTAATGCCGGATCATCTATTTTGGGATCGTGGGTTAATGCAATTAGTGCAGAATTTTCATTTGTTTCTATTTCTTTAAAAGCTTCATCTGGCCATTTATTAATGATTTTCATATTTGGAAATCTTTGTTCGGATGCAAAGTAACCTCTTGGATCAATTATAGATATTTCAAAATTTAAACTTTTTGCAAAATCTACAAGATACTGAGCTATATGAACTGCTCCTACAATTATAACTTTTATTGGTCTTACGTATGTTTCTACAAAAATATCAGTATTTTCAATTATTCCATTTTTTTTTTTATTAAAATAATTATTTATTTCGTTTAAATATTTTTCAAAATTTTTCTCTAAAGGTTTATTTTTTTCAAAAATACAGCTTTCACCATTTGCAATATTGGTAATGATTGCAAATTCATTTTTGTTTTCTTTCTTTTTTATAATTTGATCTAGTAATTGCTTTTTCATTTAGCTAATTTGTTCTAAATAGACAGCTATTTCTCCGCCACAAGCAAGTCCAATTTCCCATGCACTTTCATTAGAAACTTTAAATTCTATTTTTTTATGAGGTTTGTTTTCTTTTATAATACCAATGCATTCTCTAACAACAGCAGACTCTACACAACCACCTGAAACAGATCCTGAAAAATCTCCATTTTCATTAACAATCATCCTGCTTCCTACTTGCCTTGGTGAAGAACCCCAAGTTTGAATGACAGTTGCAAGAACTACTTTTTGATTAGTCTTTAACCAATCACTAGCCTCTTCAAGAATTTTCTCATCAAATGAATTTTTCATTTGATATGAAGTTAATACTGATACTGATAATTAGCAAGCTTCAACAGCTTTTTTTGCAAAAACTTTAATCATGTTTGCACGATAATCGGCTGATGCATGTATATCTGAATTTAAACCAGCTGAAGATACTTTTTGTTTATCTATTGATGAAGTAACAAAATTTTTTGAAAGAACATCTGATAAATTTTTTTCTAAATATACACAAGATTTTGCTCCTGTTACTGCAACATTTACTGCATCGCCTTTGAATTTTGCAATGTACACACCTACAACTGCATACCTTGAAGCAGGGTTAGGTAGTTTTTGATAGCTTGATGTCTTTGGTATTTCAAATTCAATTGATTCAATTATTTCACCACTTTTTAACGAAGTTTCGAACATTCCTTTGAAAAAATTTTCAGCATTTATACTTCTGTTATTTGTATTTATAACTGCATTAAGAGCTATGCATGCTGAAGGATAATCAGCTGCTGGATCATTGTTAGCAATCGAACCACCTATCGTACCTCGGTTTCTAACTTGAGGATCACCTATACCGTCAGCAAGTGCTGCTAGTGATGGTATAGCTTTTTTTATTTCTTTCGATTTTGCTACCTCAACATGTCTTGTTGTTGCACCTATTTTTACAATTTTTGCACTTACTTTAATTCCAGATAGTTTTTTTATTCCTTTTAAATCTATTACATCTTTATAATTTGCTAAACCTAATTTCATTGAAGGTATGGTAGTCATACCTCCTGCTAAAAAAACTGATCTAGATGTAGCGATTTTTGATGCTTCTTTAATATCTTTTGGTGAATGATATTCAAATGTTTTCATATTTTACCTTATGCTGCCTCAGAATTCTTTTTTTTATTTTCATTATATGCTCTCCAAACTTTTTCAGCAGTTGCTGGCATTGAAATTTCTTTTCCTATTGCGTTCATAACTGCATTCATTACTGCTGGGGGAGCAGCAATTGCTCCAGCTTCTCCACAACCTTTAGTTCCTAAAGGATTTGTGGTTGCAGGTGTGCACGTCCAATCTAATTTAAATTCAGGAAAATTATCAGCTCTTGGCATAGTGTAATCCATATAAGAAGCTGTCACTAGTTGACCAGATTTATCGTAGTGGCAGTTTTCATAAAGTGCTTGTCCTATTCCTTGGACTAATCCACCATGAACCTGACCTTCAACAACCAAAGGATTTATAATTGTTCCAAAGTCATCTACTGCTGTGTATTTCACAACTTTCGTTTCACCAGTTTCTGGATCTACTTCAACTTCACAAATATGTGAACCGGCTGGAAAAGAAAAATTAACTGGGTCAAAGAAAGAAGTTTCTTTAAGTCCAGGCTCTTCTCCTTCTGGCAATGGTGATTTAACCTCTCCGTAAGTTCCGGGTAAATAACAGGCAAAAGCAATTTCCCCTATTGTTTTCTTTTTATTTGATTTTGTTACTACAAATTCACCATCTTTAAAATCAACTTCATCTTCGCTAACTTCTAGCATTTTAGCAGCAACTCTTTTTCCTTTTGATATAATTTTATCGCAAGCTTTAACAATTGCTGTTCCACCTACTGTTAATGATCTAGAACCATATGTTCCATATCCAAATGGACCTTTATCAGTATCTCCATGGGAAATTTCAATATTTTCGATTGGAACTCCTAGTCTATCTGCAGCTATTTGGGCAAATGTTGTTTCATGACCTTGTCCATGACTATGAGATCCTGTGAACACTGTAACATTACCTGTCGGATTAAATCTAACTTCTGCAGACTCCCAAAGTCCTATTCCACATCCCAACATCATTACAACAGGTGATGGAGCGATACCGCAAGCTTCAAAGTATGAACATAGTCCTATTCCTCTAAGCTTGCCATTTGCTTCTGACTCTTTTTTTCTATTTTCAAATCCTTTATAATCTCCAACTTCCATAGCTTTGTTTAAACCGCCCACATAATCTCCTGAATCAACTTGGTGAACTAATGTTTGTTGAAAAGGAAATTGAGTTGGAAAATTTTTCAATCTTATTTCTGCTGGATCGATACCAAGTTCTCTTGCAGCTTTTTCCACTAATGTTTCTATTGTATATGTGGCTTCTGGTCTTCCAGCTCCCCTATAAGCATCAACAGGTGCAGTGTTAGTATAAACTGCTTTTACATTAGTGTAAGCTGCTGGCATTTGATATACTCCCGTAGCACACGGCCCAAACAAATAAGTTGGGGTAACCGTTGCAAATACAGAGGCATATGCACCGATATTTGCTATAGTTTCATTTTTAAAACCTAAAAATGTTCCATCATTTTTCAGTGC
>CABXMS010000018.1 GCA_902513415.1 uncultured Pelagibacteraceae bacterium | reverse complement strand
TATTTGTCATAGAGCAGGTGGTGTTTTACTTCAGCATTTAAAAGAACATCAATTACATTGTGAAATCAAACCTGGTGATAATATTTTTTATTTTACAACTTGCGGGTGGATGATGTGGAATTGGTTAGTAAGTGCTTTAGCATCACAAGCTTCAATTGTATTATTTGATGGTTTTCCAATGTATAAAAAAAATGATTTATTATTGCGTATAGCAGAAAAAGAAAAGATTACCCTTTTCGGGGTCAGCGCCAAATATATAGACTCACTTAGAAAATTAAATATTAATGTAAAACAAAAATACAAATTAAAAAATCTAAAAACTATTTGTTCCACAGGATCCCCACTTTCTGAAGATAGTTTTAAATATGTTTATAAAAAAATTAAAAAAAATTTGCACCTAGCATCAATCTCAGGCGGGACAGACATTGTTTCATGTTTTGTACTAGGCAATATTTATAGTCCAGTAACCGTCGGACAAATTCAAAACAATGGTCTTGGAATGGATGTGACTGTATTTAATGAAAGAGGAAAAACAATAAAAAATAAAAAAGGAGAATTAGTTTGTAAAAATGCATTTCCATCTATGCCAAAAAAATTTTGGAATGACAAAAATGATACTAAATATAAAAAGGCATATTTTAATAAATTTAAAAATGTTTGGCACCATGGAGATTATGCTGAGAGAAAAAGTAATGGAGGATATATAATTTATGGTCGTTCAGACACAACCTTAAATCCTGGGGGTGTGAGGTTGGGTACAGCAGAAATATATTCAGTTGTAGAAAATTTTAAACAAATTAAAGAATCTATTGTTGTTGGTCAGTCCTGGGATAATGATATTAGAATAATTTTATTTGTTGTAATGAACAATAAACATAAATTTGACAATTTTTTAATTGATAAATTAAAGAAAGAGATAAAAATTAATTCTTCACCGCGACATGTGCCTTCAAAAATAATAAGAGTTTCGGATATTCCTAGAACAAAAAATGGAAAAATTGTAGAATTAGCTGTTAAAAATATAATAGAAGGCAATAAAATAAAAAACATTCAAGCTTTAGCAAACCCAGAAATTTTAAATGAATATAAAAATTTAAGTGAATTGAAAAACTAAATGATTAAAAAAAAAGTAAAAGATTTAAAAATATCAGCAACATTAAAGATGAATGAGATTGCTAAAGAATTGGAATCGCAAGGTAAAGAAATATTTAAATTTGGTTTTGGCCAATCACCATTTAAAGTTCCAGAAGATGTAGTTTTAGAACTCAAAAAAAATTCATATCAAAATATGTATCTACCAGTTCAAGGACTTAAAGAGTTAAGACATTCAATAGCAACAAATATTACAAAAAATAAAAATTATACTTATAAAGCAGAAAATGTTTTAATTGGTCCAGGTACAAAAGAATTAATGTTCTTACTGCAAATTCTTTTTGATGGTGATATTTTGTTGCCTACGCCTAGCTGGGTTTCATATGAACCTCAAGCCACTTTAGGAGAAAATAAAGTTCATTGGATAGAAACAAGAAGAGAAAAAAACTGGTTTCCAACCTGTGCAGATATTGAAAAAATTATATTAAAAAACAAAAAAAAAAAATATCTATTATTTCTTAATTCACCAAACAATCCATCTGGACAAATTTGTAATAATCTTGAAGAAATAAGTAATCTAGTAAAAAAATATAATATTTTGGTATTATCAGATGAAATTTATTCAGAACTAACTTTTGAAAAAAATTATAGTTCTATTTCAAACCTATGTCCTGAAAGAACGATCATTAGTAATGGTCTCAGCAAATGGTGTGGTGCTGGAGGCTGGAGATTAGGATATTTTATAATCCCAAATGAACTAAAGAATTTGCGAGATTCATTAAAAGTACTTGCAAGCGAAACTTTTTCTTCTGTAAGTGCTCCTATTCAATATGCTGCGATAGCTGCATATGAAAATGATCACACTGATTATTTAAACAGTTCAAGAAATATACTTAAAACTATAGGTGAATATGTTTATGAAAATTTAAAATCAAATAAAGTATTAGTAAATAAACCACAAGGTGGTTTTTATATAATGCCTGAATTTGTAGATAAAAAATTTAAAAATTCAGAGGAAATGTGTAGTGATCTGTTAAAATCTACAGGTGTAGCAATTCTTCCTGGTTCTGAATTTGGGTTTTCAAAAAAAAAACTTATAGCAAGGTTGAGCTTTACAGATTTTAATGGAGAAAAATTTATGGAAAATTTGCCAAATAATGAAAAAATAGATCAAAATATTATCAATAAATATGCACCCAAAATAGTTGAAGGCACAAAAAGACTTAAAGACTGGGTTGAATCTAATTAAATTTACAGTCTAGACATCAATACAACATTATTGTTAAAATCTTTTATTATAAATAAAAGAAGAGGAGAAATAATGAAGAAAATATTATCTTTTCTATCTGGTGCTCTTGTATTTTTTGCAGCTAGCTTATCTTTAACTTCGGTTGCCAAATCTGCAGAGTTCTTCACGATAGGAACTGGAGGTCCTACTGGAGTTTATTTCCAAACTGGGAATGCAATTTGTAAAATGATGCACAAATTTGCAATAAGTGCTGATCATGGAAGAAAAAAAGGTACAGCAAAAGCTTATAGATGTACTGCTCCATCAACTGGAGGTTCAAACTATAACATTGGCCAAATTAAAGATGGTGAATTTCAATTTGGTGTAGCTCAGTCGGACTGGCAATTTCATGCTCACAATGGTTCAAGTAAATGGGAAGGAAAACAGTTCAGTAATTTAAGAGCTGTTTTTTCAGTTCATAATGAACCTTTCCAAATTTGGGCTAGAAAAAAAGCAAAAGTGAAAGACTTTAAAGGACTTAAAGGTAAAACTGTTAACATAGGTAACCCAGGTTCAGGTCAAAGAGGAACTATGGAAGTACTTATGGAAGCAATGGGAGTTGACAATAGCTATTTTAAAGGAGTAACAGAATTAACTTCTTCTGAGCAAGTAAAAGCGCTATGTGATGGTAAAATTGATGCTTATGGATATTCTGTAGGATTTCCAAACGGTGCTATGGAGCAAGCAGCAACTTGTGCAGCAAAAGCATTGCCAATTAATCTTACAGGTTCAGCAGTTCAAGGTTTAATAGATGGTGCACCTTATTATGCAGCAGCTACAATACCTGCGGGAACTTACACAGGACAAAAAAAAGATGTAACTACTTTTGGTGTTAAAGCTACTGTAGTAACTAGTGCTGATGTTTCTGAAGAGCTAGTTTACCTAGTAACAAAAGCTGTTTTTGAAAATTTTGATGATTTTAGAAAACAACATCCTGCTTTTGGACCACTAGAAAAGAAAAACATGATTGCTGATGGTTTATCAGCTCCATTACATCCGGGTGCTATTAAATACTATAAAGAAGCTGGATTAATGTAGTAACTACCTACTTATACTAATTAATAAAGGCCCAATATATTTATTGGGCCTTTTTTTTATAGTACAGTATCCTTAGTAAATGAATCAAATAGATAATAAAAATATTGAAAATAAAATTCGTGAAGATCTTTCTCCAACTAGAAATCTTACTGGATTTCATTTAAAAATCGTTGCTTCCATTGCAATTATTTGGTCTTTATTTCAGCTTTGGTATGCCTCGCCATTTCCTTTTTGGTTTAATATTGGAATGTTTAAGGGTTTGCCAGCTAGAGCTATTCATTTAGGCTTTGCTTTACTTTTGGCTTTTTTGATATTTCCTTTTTCTAAGTCAAAAAAAATTTCAATTATAGATATTCTAATAAGCATAATAGGAGTTCTTTGTTGTCTTTATATTTATTTTTTTTATGATCAATTGGTAGATAGAGGGGGTATTCTCTTAAAAATTACATTAGGTAAATATATTATACCAATTGAGTTAATCATTGGATCTATTGGTATTTTAATTTTACTTGAAGCAACACGAAGAGTAATTGGCATACCATTAGTTATAATAGCGATTTGTTTTTTATTATTTTCATATTTTGGACAATATGCACCCGACATAATTTCCCATGGCGGACTTTCATTGAAGAGACTTGTTGGTTTTCAATGGTTTGACCAAGAAGCTATATTTGGAATTCCAATAGGAGTTTCGGTCGATTTTATATTTTTATTTGTTTTATTTGGTGCTCTTTTAGAAACTGCTGGTGGTGGTCAATATTTTTTAAATTTAGCTTTTGCTATGGTTGGAAAAATGAGAGGAGGTCCAGCTAAAGCCGCCATTTTAGGATCTGGAATGACAGGTTTAATATCAGGTTCATCAGTTGCAAATACAGTTACTACCGGAACGTTTACTATTCCCATTATGAAAAAAACAGGATTTTCAAAAGAAAAAGCAGGAGCGATAGAAGTCTCTTCATCAGTTAATGGTCAAATAATGCCCCCAGTAATGGGAGCTGCAGCATTTGTTATGGCAAGTTTTATAGGAGTTACATATTTTGAAGTTGTCAAGCATGCTTTTTTACCCGCAATAATATCTTACATAGCATTGTTTTATATTTCTCATCTTGAAGCTTTAAAATTAAATCTTAAAGGAATGGAAGAAAAGGATGTACCAAATTTAAAGAAAACTTTTCTGTCAGGTTTACATTTTTTAATTCCAATTTTTGTTTTAATATTCTTGCTGGTTTATCTAAGATTTACAGCATCATATTCAATATTTTATGCAACAATAGCTCTCATTTTAGTAAATTTAGCAAATATATTAATAAAGAAAGCAAATTTAAAAGATGCTTTAAAAGTTTGGTTTAATCAAACTGTTGTAGGGTTTCAAAAAGGAGCAATAAATATGGTTGCTGTTGGCATAGCTATTGCAACGGCTGGAGTAATAGTGGGAGCGGTAGGTTCAACAGGACTAAGCACAAACTTAATTATTGTCATAGAATCTGTTGCAAAAGATAATGTAGTAATTTTGATATTACTAACTATAGTTTTGTGTTTGTTGTTAGGTATGGGGCTACCAACAACTGCAAACTATGTTGTTGTCGCATCATTAATGTCTATGGTTCTAATAGATGTGGGTAATGCATCAGGATATATTTTTCCATTAATAGCGGTTCACTTATTTGTGTTTTACTTTGGATTAATGGCAGATGTTACACCCCCAGTAGGGTTAGCATCTTATGCAGCAGCTGGAATATCTGGAGGAGATCCTTTAAAAACAGGAGTTCAGGCTTTTTGGTATAGTTTAAGAACAGGCATACTTCCAATTGTTTTTTTATTTAATCATGAGCTTCTTTTAATAGGAGTTGAAAATATATGGCATGCATTATTAGTAATTATTACTTCTCTAATAGGTATATTAATTTTTACCTCGGCAACACAAAGGTGGTTTTTTAATAAACTTAGATGGTATGAAATAATTATCTTTCTATTTATTTCTATTTCATTTTTGTCTCCTGAATATGTTTTAAATAAATTTTATCCAAAATTTGAATACAAAGATTTAAATCAAATACATTTAACAGATTTTAAAAAAAATAAAGATATACATATAAAAATTACAAGATTTAGCGAATATGGAGAGAGATATAAATTATTTGTAATCAACAAAAATACTTTTGAACAGAATTTTAATTTAGAAAAATATGGCTTAAGTTTAATAAAAGAAGACAACAAAGTAATTGTTGACAATTTAAAATGGAATGGGTTAGCAAAAAAATCTGGTTTTGAAATGGACGATTTAATAACGGAACTAAAGATAGAAAATTTAGATAGGCCAAGTAAAAATTTTGTTTATCCAATAGCTTCAATTATATTTGCTATATTTGGTTATTTAAATTTTAGACGAAGTCCAAATTGATTTTATTATAATATTAAATTAATTTATTTTTTGTTTTTTTCCATACACCAGACGCAGAAGCAATAATTTTTCCATTACATTCAAGATTGCAAACTAAAAATACTAAAGACTTAGTTGCTTTTTGAATATCTACATATCCTATTATTTCATCACCTAATTTAGTTGCACCAATAAATTTTATATCCAATGAAATTGTTACACATATTTTGTTGTCTGATATTCTATGTGCTCCGGTTCCTGCGCCAGCATCAATAATAGACGCTATATAACCTCCGTGTGTTATTCCTGCTCTATTTAAATGGTTTTCATTTATTATTGTTTTAAATTCAAATTTGGTATCTGAAATTTTTCTAAATAATAAACCACTGTTGTGTTTCATAAAGCCCGGTTTAATACTTATTTGTTCAAATTTGCTTGTCATTTAAAACAATAAAGTAATTAAAATTAGTATAATTAAAACTAATAAAAAAAAATATACTACAGACTTTTGCAAAGATATTTTCATAATAACCTCTTTTGGTGGGCCGCGAAGGACTTGAACCCTCAACCTCAGAGTCCGTAGCTCTGCGCTCTATCCAATTGAGCTAGCAGCCCATAAGAATTAATATAGATCAATGTAATAAAAATTAAACTAATTTATATTTTTTTTTAATAATAATTTTTGTATCCAAAACCTAGCATCTAAGTTTCGTTTATTATCAAATACTTTAATTTTATTAATAAAATTTGTTAACATAGTAATATTTAGACATTTAAGGATGACAAAAAATGGATATAAATATGTTTAAAATATAACCTCTATGAATTTGTTAATAAGTGGATACAATTAAATTGGATTATGTCTGATAAACTATTAGTTCCTGATATTGGTGATTTTGAAAACGTTGAAATCGTTGAAGTATTAGTAAAAGCAGGAGATAACATAAAGAAAAATGATCCTATAGTTACTCTAGAGAGCGACAAGTCGAGCGTTGAAGTGCCATCCGATTTCGATGGAAAAGTTGAAAATGTTAATGTTAAAATTGGTGATAAAGTTTCAAAAGGAGATTTGCTAGTTATTATAAAAAGCTCAAACAAAGAAGAGAATGAAAATATTTCAAAAAAAAAAGAAAATAATATTTCTGAGAAAATACCATCAGATACAGAAAAAATTATAAAACAAGCCGAAGGTACACTTGTATTAAATAAAGAGGTAGAAAATAAAACTAATAAAAAAGTAATAAATGATAAAATTATAGAACCAAGAATTGAAATTCATAATAACAAGGATATTGATCCAATAGAAACCAGAGAATGGTTAGATTCACTGTCTGCTGTTTTAGAAAATGACGGTAAGCACCGCGCTCAATATTTAATTAAACAATTAATTGAGCATTCATACAAAGAAGGATCAGATTTAGTTCTTTCAAGAAATACTCCTTATATAAATACAATATCTCCCGAAGAAGAAAAGAAATCACCAGGAGACCAAAATCTCGAAAGAAAAATTCGTTCGTTAATTAGATGGAATGCTGCAGCAATGGTAGTTAGGGCAAATAAAAAAAATCCTGAGTTAGGAGGGCACATAGGAACATTTGCTTCTGCAGCAACATTGTATGATGTAGGGATGAATCATTTTTGGAGAGCTAAAAATAATAAATTTGGAGGAGATTTAATTTATTTTCAAGGTCATAGCGCCCCAGGAATGTATGCAAGAGCGTTTCTTGAAGGAAGAATAACTGAAAAAGAATTAGATCGTTTTAGACAAGAAGTTAATCTTGGTGGACTATCTTCGTATCCACACCCATGGTTAATGCCAAAGTTTTGGCAATTTCCAACTGTGTCTATGGGGCTTGGCCCTATAATGTCTATTTATCAGGCAAGATTTAATAAATATTTAATTAACAGAGGTTTATTAAAAGATGAAGGAAGAAAAATTTGGTGTTTTTTAGGTGATGGTGAAACTGATGAACCAGAATCTTTAGGTGCAATCGGTTTGGCTGCTAGAGAAAAGTTAGATAATTTAATTTTTGTAGTTAATTGTAACTTGCAAAGACTGGATGGTCCAGTAAGGGGAAATGGAAAAATTATTCAGGAGTTGGAGGGTATTTTTAGAGGAGCGGGCTGGAATGTTATCAAGGTAATTTGGGGATCATACTGGGATTCTTTGCTAGCAAAAGATAAAACAGGCTTATTAATTAAAAGAATGGGAGAAGCAGTAGACGGAGAATACCAGGCGTTTAAAGCAAAAGGAGGAGCATATGTGAGAAAAAAATTTTTTGGAAAATATCCAGAATTATTAAATCTTGTTTCTCAAATGACCGACAGAGATGTTTGGAAACTTAATAGAGGTGGACATGATCCGCATAAAGTTTATGCAGCTTACCATAAAGCAATGCAAACTAAAGGTGCACCAACAGTAATTTTGGCAAAAACAATAAAAGGATATGGGATGGGTAAATCAGGAGAAAGTATAAATACTACTCATCAACAGAAAAAATTAGATGATGAGGACTTATTATATTACAGAGATAGATTTGATGTTCCTTTAACTGATAAACAGGTAAAAAATATAGAATATTATAAACCTCCAGAAAACTCTCCAGAAATTAAATATTTAAAACAATGTAGAATGAAATTAGGGGGAAATTTACCTGAAAGATCATCTTTTGCAAAAGCAATAAAAACTCCACATGTAGATATTTTTAGTTCTATGAAAGAATCTACTGGAAAAAAAGAAATGTCGACCACAATGATCTTGGTGAGAATGCTTACAAATTTATTAAGAGATAAGAATGTAGCTCCAAGATTAGTTCCAATTATTCCTGATGAAGCAAGAACTTTTGGTATGGAAGGTTTTTTTCAAAAAATAGGTATATATTCTCACGAAGGCCAAAAATATGAACCTGTTGATTCAGAACAATTAAGTTCATACAGAGAAGATATAAGAGGTCAAGTTTTGGAAGAAGGTCTTACCGAAGCAGGAGCAATGTCATCTTGGATTGCCGCAGGAACATCTTATGCTAATCATGATATATCAATGATCCCAATTTATACTTTCTATTCAATGTTTGGTTTCCAAAGGGTTGGTGATTTCGCTTGGGCCGCAGGAGACAATCAAACTAGGGGTTTTTTAATAGGAGCAACAGCAGGAAGAACAACTCTTGCTGGTGAAGGTTTGCAACATGCAGATGGACATAGCCACATACTTTCTTCTGTAATTCCTAATTGTAAGTCATATGACCCTACATATGGGTATGAGCTTGCAACAATATTTCGAGAAGGTTTAAGAAGAATGTATGAAAAACAGGAAAATATTTTTTATTATATAACGACTATGAATGAAAACTACCCACATCCTGCAATGCCAAAAGAAAAAAGTACAGAAGATGGAATTTTAAAAGGTATGTACTTATTCAAAGAATTTAATAAAAATAAAAAAACAAAAATTCAATTACTTGGTTCAGGAACTATTCTTAGAGAAATGATTAAGGCAGCTGAAATTTTAGAAAAAGAGTATCAAATTGATAGTAATGTTTGGAGTGTAACTAGCTTTAATGAACTAAGGAAAGAAGCAATAGAAACTGAAAGATATAATCTTTTAAATCCTGATAAAAAATCAAAAAAATCTTATGTTGAAGAATGCCTATCTTCAACCGAAGGACCTGTTTTAGCGGCTTCAGATTATATACGTTTATACTCAGATCAAGTAAGACCTTTTATAAATAAAAGTTTTTATTCTTTAGGTACTGATGGTTATGGGAGAAGTGATACAAGAAAAAATTTAAGGAAATTTTTTGAGGTTGATAAAGAACATCTAGTTACATATGCACTTAGTATTTTAAACAAGGAACAATTAATTTCTTCGAAACATTTTAAAGACGCAATAAAAAAATATAATATTGATCCACAAAAACCAATTCCGACTAAAATATAAAATATGTCTGAAAACAAAAAAATATCTGCAACACCTATAGTTAGAAAATTTGCAAGAGAACTTGGTGCCGATATTAATAAAATTAAAGGATCTGAAAGAAAAGGTCGAGTAAGTGAAAATGATATAAAAAAATATATAAATTTTGAATTAAATAATGACAAAAAGATTAATCAAAATATAAATAAAAATAATAAAGAAAATCAATTTAAACATTCAGATTTTGGAGAAATAGAGATTAAAGATATTCCAAGAGTAAAAAAGTTTGCAGCTCCATTTCTTTCTAAATCCTGGAGCACAATTCCTCATGTAACTCATCATGACGAAATAGATGTAACCGAAATGGAAGATTTTAGAAGCAAATTGAAAGATAATTATTCTGGGGAAAAAATAAAATTAACTCCTTTAGTATTTATTATTAAAGCCCTAGTAAATGCATTAAAAAAATTTCCATCATTCAATTCATCAATTGATGATATTGAGACTGGCAAAATAACTTATAAAAAATATTTTCATATAGGAATAGCTGTGGACACTCCCCATGGCTTAATGGTGCCAAAAATAAGAGATGTTAACAGAAAAGGTATAGGAGATTTGAGTAAAGAACTTATAGATATAAGTAACAAATGCAGAAATTTAAAAATAGATAAAAAGGAATTTTATGGAGGATCAATTACTATTTCAAGTCTAGGTGGAATAGGAGGATCTTTTTTTACACCTATAATAAATTATCCTGAAGTTGCAATTTTAGGAGTTAGTAAATCATCTAAAAAACAAGTTTACACAGATAGTGATTTTAAAATTCGAACAATATTACCTATTTCCCTTTCTTATGATCATAGAATTATTGATGGAGCTGAGGCTGCAAGATTTTGTAATGAATTAAAAGAAAATCTTGGAAAAAATTTTGCTTATATGTTGGCTTTATAACATGTCTAAGACAACTTCATTATTAAGCGCACTTATTTGTACTATTATTTGGGGAACAACATTCATAGCACAAGAAACAGGAATGAAGCTAATTGGCCCATATGTTTTTAATGGAGTAAGATTTTTTGTAGGATTTTTGGCGCTAGTTCCTTTCTATTTATTAATTGAAAGAAAAAAAACATCAAAAGAAATTTCAAAAAATAAATCTAAATTTTTTTTATTATCTATTTTAATAGGTATATTTTTATTTTTAGGTTCTGTTTTTCAGCAAGTAGCATTACTTTATACAGATGTAGCAAATGCTGCTTTTTTTACAATTTTTTATGTTCCAATGGTACCAATAATAGTATTTTTTTTATTTAAAAAAAAAATTCACTGGAGTGTATGGCCTTCAGTAATTTTGTGTGTAATTGGTGGATATCTATTAACTAATTTTCAAGACGCAACAATTAGACTAGGTGATACATTAGTAGTTGTTGGTGCAATTTTTTGGAGCTTGCATATAATTTTTGTTGGAAAAATAATAGAAGAATTTGATACACCAATTTTAATTGGGTTAATACAAACTATTGTTGTATCTTTTTGTTCTATAGTTTTAGCATTAATATTTGAAGAATTTATTTTAATAAATATTATTAATCAAAAATTGCAAATTCTTTACGCTGGAATTTTGTCAGGTGGAATAGCATTCGTACTTCAAATCTATGCTCAAAAAAATATTTCACCAGCACCTTCTGCAATAATTTTTTCATTAGAAGGAGTTTTTGCAACTATAGCAGCCTGGATAATTTTGAGTCAGGTATTAAACATAAATAATATTCTTGGCTGTATATTTATTTTAGCTGGAGTTTTAATTTCTCAATTAATTCCCGAAATGAAGAAAATTAGTTATAAATAATAGTAAGAAGCACAAGAGCTAAAAAAATCCTGTAGTAAACAAATACATTTAATGA
>CABXMS010000017.1 GCA_902513415.1 uncultured Pelagibacteraceae bacterium | reverse complement strand
TTTTTATCAATATAAAAAACTTCATGTGTGGCAATTATTGGGATTTCAAATTCTTTTGATTTGGCAAGATTAAATATTTCAAAATTATTTTCATTAGTGTCACCATGTCTTTGAATTTCAATGTAAAAATTGTCTTTATACTTAGATTTAATATTTTTGTAAATTTCATCTATGTCGTTGTTTCTACCTGAATTAAATAATTTACCAATTAACCCATTTATCGAACCTGATAATAAAACAATTCCTTCATTATTTTTTAATAAAGAGTTAAAATCACAACATGGTTCAGATAAATTATTGTTTTCTAGATATGATCTAGATGATAAGTCAATAATTTTTTTATATCCTATATTATTAACAGCTATCAAAGGTATAAAGCCGGATACATCTTTATATTTAAATTTTATTTGTGTGCCAATAATAGGCTGAGTTCCAGATTTAGAAATTTTTTCTGAAAACTCCAGTGCTCCAGATAGGTTATAATTGTCTGACAAACCGACAGATTGAACTTTGTTTTGTTTGCAATAGTTTTTAAGATTATCAATTAAAATTGCTCCTTCACAAATAGAATATTGAGTATGAATCTTTAGATGATTAAAGTTTTTTTTTATTTCTAGCATTAGTAAATCTTATTCTACCACTAAAAAGTTCTAATTTACAATCTGCCATATTTGCAAAATATCTATTGTGAGTTGCAAAAATAATTAATCGATCTTTTCTTTTTAACTTAAATAAAATTTTAAATACTTCTTTTGCATTTTTATAATCCAAACTGCCAGTTGGTTCATCGGCTAGAATTATTTCAGGTGAATTAATCAAAGCTCTAGCTATTGCGATTCTTTGCTTTTCACCTCCAGATAGTTCAGAGGGAAGATGTTTCATTCTATTAGATAAACCTAATTTTTTTATTATTTGTATAGAATCTTTTTTTGCTTTATCAATGTCATCTTCAATAGCAAGTCTTGCCAAGTAAACATTTTCTAATGCACTAAAATCTGGTAACAAGTTTTTATCTTGATAAATAATCCCAATTTTTTTAGCTCTTAGAACATCATTATCCAAACTCTTATAGAAATTTATTTTAATATTTGATATTTTTAATGATCCTGATGTTGGTATATCAATTAGAGACAATAGATTTAATAAGGTAGACTTACCCGATCCTGAAGGCCCAACTAAAGAATAAATTTTTCCCTTTTTAAAATTAAAATTTATTTTATTTAAAACTTTAATTTTTTTAATGGAATCAAAATTTTTGATCAAATTTTTTACTTCAATTAGATTATTCATATTTTAAACCTTTGGCTGGCTCTAAATTAGAGGCTTTTAATGCTGGATAAATTGAAACAATAGATGTGATAATAATGGAGCTAAATGCTATTAACATTATTGAATATATATTTATTTCAGATGGCATTTTACTTAAAAAATAAATTTCTTCGGGAAATAAAGTTATATTGAATAAGTCGCTCAGTAACTCTCTGATATTCTCTATATAGTAAGAAAATAATACACCTAATAAAATTCCAAAGAGTGTTGCTAAGCTACCAATTAAAAAACCAACTAAAAAAAAAATTTTGGAAATTGATTTATTTTGTACACCAATTGATTTTAATATAGAAATTTCACGTGTTTTATTGTTTACTAAAATAGTTAATCCTGAAATTATATTAAAAGCAGCAACAATAATTATTAATGATAAGATTATAAACATTACATTTCGTTCGACTCTAAGAGCGGAAAATAATGACTTATTTAAATCTGCCCATGTGTATACGTACTCATCTATAAAAATATTTTGTAATTTGTTTTTCATTTTTTCTATATTGATCGGGTCTTTAAGGTAAATTTCTAAAATTCTTTTAGATTTATCTTTATCAAATAAACTTTCTAGGTCATTAATATTGATAAAAGCAACACTCTCATCAAAATCCGTAATGCCACTATCAAATATTGAGTCAATTATATAAGTTTCTTGTTTGGGTAGATTTCCAACAATCGTTTGTTCTCCTGTTGGTGACATTATTAAAATCTTATCTCCAATTTTAATTTCATGAGTAAAACTTAATTCTTTACCAATAGATATATGTTTAATATTTAATTCAGTATTACCAATAAATTTTTCATCATTAACAATATCTAATTTTGCAAAATCATCTTTAGAATATCCTCTAATAAGTAAACCTTTTGTGAAGTTTTTATTGATTAAAACTCCTTCACCAGTGTTACTATAAATATATTTCGTAGATATATTTTCTAAATCAAGTTTATTGATTTTTTCTTTATCAATAGTTTCACCGTAAGTTTTTACAACGGCATGAGAATTAAATCCGATTATCTTATTAATTAATTCAGTTCTAAAACCGTTCATTACAGACATTACCACTATTAATACGGCAACACCCAATGCTATTCCGATGAATGAAAAAATTGAGATTAAATTTAGAAAACCATCTTTTTTTCTGGTTCTTAAATATCTTAATGCAATTTTTTTTTCTAACTGCGAAATCAATTTCTTTTTATTTTATTTATAATTTCAATAATTTTTTCTAAACTTAAATTTTGTAAATCACCATCAACTTCTTTAAATTCAAAAATATTTTCTTTTGAATTTTTTCCTATAATTATTTGAAATGGTGCTCCTATTAAATTAAATTTTTTAATTTTTGATGATATATTTTCATCTGTATCATCAATGATTGTTTCAATATTATTGTCTTTTAGTTTATTATAAACTTTTTTTGCTTTATCTAAATTCGAATTATCATTTTTTGATAAAATTGGCAATATTGCGCAATGGTAAGGAGCAACAGATATCGGCCACTTCATAATTTCTTTCTTATCATCGTACACCGCTTCTATAATAGCTCCAACTAATCTTGAAACTCCTATGCCATAAGACCCCATTTTTACAAATTCTTTTTTTCCTTTAAAATCAACAGAGGCACCCATAGGTTTAGAATATTTATCTCCAAAGTAAAATATATGACCAACTTCAATACCTTTTGTATTTAATCTATTTTCTTCTGATACATTTTTATTAAAATCTTTTTCATTAAATTTTTCATCAGTAACTGCATAATATTTTAGAAATCTACTTCTCAATTCTGATAAAGATTTCTTTTCTATTTTTATATCATTACTATCGACATTAAAAATTCTCTTATCTGTATAAATTTTACTTTCGCCTGTTTCAGCTAAAATTATAAATTCATGTGACAAATTTCCTCCTATTGGTCCTGTATCCGCAGCCATTGGTATTGCAGTAAGACCAAGTCTTTTAAAAGTTTTTAAGTATGCAAGGAAAAACTTATTATATGAAAATTGTGCTTCATCATCATTAATGTCAAAAGAATACGCATCTTTCATATAAAATTCTCTGCATCTCATTATTCCAAATCTTGGTCTAAGTTCATCTCTAAATTTCCATTGAATGTGATAAAGTAATTGTGGTAATGATTTATAAGATTTAATACTATTTCTAAAAATTTCTGTTACAAGCTCTTCATTTGTTGGTCCATATAACATTTCTCTATTTTGTCGATCTTTAATTCTTAACATTTCCTCACCATAGTCCTTATATCTTCCGCTTTCCTTCCAGATTTCAGCAGATTGGATTGTTGGCATTAAAATTTCTTGAACACCAACACGATCTTGTTCTTCTCTGACAATTTTTTCAATTTTTTTCATTACTTTGAATCCTAAAGGCAGCCATGAGTATATTCCTGATGAAGATTGTTTAATCATACCTACGCGTAACATGAGTTGATGAGATTTTATTTTAGCCTCAGTAGGGTTATTTTTTAGTATTGGTATGAATGACTTAGATATATACATATGTAATTTATTTAGTCTAATATATAACTTAAAACCAAATTAATGTAATTAAATTCTCACTATATTAATATTTGTTATAGGTTTTTTTCCCGTTTTTTCTTTGGAAAATTTTCTACAAGACTTTTTTAAAGCATCTATTATATTTTCTTCTTGTTTAAGATTGGAAAATGAGAAAGTTTTAGCTACTTTAAATAATTCCTTTTTAATTTCAAATTTAAAATCTTCCTTATCTATAATTGGTAGGCCATAAAAAATAATACTTAAATTTTCACTAAGTTTACCATTAGACAAAACTACTAAAGTGATGCCTATAAAACCATTATTTGCAATATTTTTTCTTTCTTTAATAGAAAAGGAATCATCTACTGTGGATATAACTCCATCCACACATAATCTTCCACTTGGGGCTTTATCAAAAATTTCAGGTTTTTTACCTGGGTAAAGTTTAACTATATCGCCATTTCCTACTAAAATTTGAAATTCTACTTTCATTTCTTTTGCAAAATTTATTTGCTCTTTCATGTGTCTGTGTTCACCATGAACAGGAATTACTGATTTTGGTTTTATCCATTTGTACATATCTTTTAAATCTTCTCTATTGGGATGGCCTGATACATGAACAAATTCAGTTTCTTCAGACACAACTTCAATACCATCTTTTAGTAATTTGTTATGAAGGTTGTAATGTTTTCTAACATTTCCAGGGATAATTTTTGACGAAAATATAACTGCGTCATTTTTTTCAATAAAAACATCAGGATGTAAATTGTGAGCTATTCTATTTAATGCACCCAAAGGTTCTCCCTGGCTACCGGTACATAATAACACAATTTTTTCTCTAGCAATTTTTTTTGCTTCTCTTGAATCAATAGGTTCTTTTATATTTTTTAAATAACCACAACTCTTAGCAGCTTTATAAATTCTATGCATTGATCTACCAACTAAAGAAACAATTCTTCCAGATTTTTCTGCCGCAACAAATACGCTCTCCATTCTAGCAACATTAGATGCAAATGAAGTAACTAAAATTCTTTTATTAAGTCTTTCCATGATTTTAATTAAATTTTTTCTTACATCAGACTCTGATCCAGCTCTTCCAATGCTAAATACATTTGTGGAATCGCAAATCATTGATAAGATACCTTCGTTTCCAATTTCTTTTAACCTTTTTGAGTCAACTTTTTCACCAATTAAAGGATCGGGGTCACATTTCCAGTCTCCAGTATGAAATATATTGCCCGCTGGTGTTTCTATTTTCAGTCCATTTGGTTCTAAAATTGAGTGTGTAAGTGTAATAAATTCTATTTTAAAAGGTTCTAAATTAATTTTTCCATTTAATTTAACAATTACAAGATATTTGGTTATATCTATTTTTTTTTCCTTAAATTTTTCCACGACTAAACTTGCTGTAAACGGAGTGGCATATATTTTACATTTAAGTAGTGGCCAAACATAAGTAATTGCTCCTATATGATCTTCATGTGCATGGGTAAGTACTATCCCAAGTAAATTTTCTTTCTTACTAACAATATAACCAGGGTCTGGATAAATTAAATCTACACCAGGAATCGTATCATCTGCAAAGGTAACTCCTACATCTACAATTATCCATTTTTGATTACTTGGATTGCCATATGAGTATAAATTCATATTCATTCCTATCTCACCAGCTCCACCAAGTGGACAAAATAATAATTCGTCAGTCATATTAGTTTTTTAAATGAACTACTTTTAGAAGCCCATTAATAGTCAAATTACGGTTTATAGTTATGTTGTATGGTAATGATTTTTTAAACAAATAAGATAGTCCACCTGTTAATATTATTTTATATTTTTTTTTAGTTTGTTTAATAATTTTATTAATTATATTTTCAATTAGTCCAGAATAACCCCAATAAAAACCAGATCTTACAGCTTCTAATGTATTTTTTCCTAACACTTTATTAATACTTTTTAATTCAACTTTAGGGATCATTGATGCTTTAGAAATTAGAGTTTTTAATGATAAATTAATACCAGGAGAAATAATACCACCCAAATAATTATTTTTTATAACTACATCAAAAGTAGTTGCTGTGCCAAAGTCTATTATAATGAAATTATTTTTATTATCAATTACACTTAGTGCGTTAGAAAGCCTATCAGACCCAATTTGTTTTTTATTAACTTTAATATTTATTAATTTTGATAGAGATAAGTTTTTTAATTCAAGAGTATTTAAATTAAATTTATTTTTTAAGATATTTTTCATTTTTACATAAACCATTGGTACTACACTACAAAAAATTACTTTTTTAATGATATATTTTTTCAATTTCATTGATGATAATTTTTTAATTAAAAATTTATTAGTTATTAAATTAGTTTCAAATTTAATTTTTTTTTAATAGTTTTTTATTTTTATTAAACAAACAAATTTTTACTTCAGTGTTACCAATATCTCCAAGTAAATACATTAGATATTATTAATCAATTCAAGCATGTAATGCAAATTTTTTCTGGTTTTTTTCGAATTGTTTAAATACAGCTTTAATTAATTTTTTTTTAGATATTCTCATTTTTGTTTCTTTAAGTAAATTTGTAGTTGGATAGTTTTTAATAATTGGATTTTTAATCAAATTGATTCCTATTCCAATAATAATATATTTTACATTATTTTTTACTAATGTTTCTTGCAAAATACCCACAAATTTTTTTTTATTAATTAACAAATCATTAGGAGGTTTAATTGTAATTTTTTTTTTTATAATTTCAGATAAGGCTTTTTTTATTAATAAACTATTTAATTTGTTTAATTTGTTTATTGAAATTTTTTTTTTGATTCTAAAATAAATGCTTATAAAAATATTCCCATTATAAGATATCCATTTATTTCCATATCTACCTCTTCCCTTGCTTTGTTTGTCAGCTACTATAACACCACTATGACAATTTTTTTTTATTTCTCTAATTGCTATATCATTTGTGCTTTTTACCTTTTTATAATATAAAAATTTAAAACTCATCAAATAATATTTATTTTAAAAATTATTTCATTTAACCAACTAGGATAAATGAAATAAAAAAGTATAAATATTGTAGAAACTGTTAACGTTATTTTTAATCCTATATTATTATCTAAATCAAATTTTATTTTTTCCGGATCAAAGTAAATAATTTTAATTATCCTTAGGTAATAAAATGCAGCTATAACTGTCGATAGTAATCCAATAATTGCCAGGTAGTACATTGAGTTTTCTATAACAGCCATAAATATATAAAATTTTGCAAAAAAACCTGCTAGCGGAGGTATTCCTGCCAATGAAAAAAGAATTATTAAAAAGCAAAATGATAATAAAGGATGATTTTTAGATAAGCCAGAAAGATCTTCTATGTTTTCGTAATAAATATCATTTTTCTTTAACATAAACAAACAGCTGAAAAAGGCCAAATTCATAAATATATAAATTGTAATATATATAATAGAGCTATTAATTCCTTCTTGGGTTCCAAGAGTTAATCCAGCTAACGCATAACCCATGTGGCTGATTGAACTATAAGCAATTAATCTTTTTAAATTATTTTGACCTATCGCTGCAATCGCTCCAAATAACATGGATGCGATTGATAAAAAAATAATTATCATCTGCCATTGATCTATAATATTAATAAAAGGTACATATAAAAATCTTATAAATACAGTTAAAGCTGCTATCTTAGGGAGTATTGCAAAAAAAGATGTGACTGAAGTTGGTGATCCTTGATAAACATCAGGAGCCCACATGTGAAAAGGTACAGCAGATATTTTAAATGCCAATCCTACTAAGATAAATACTATACCAAAAGTAAGTATATAATTATCTGAATTTAAATTGTTTGCGATTAAATTAAAATTTGTTGAACCTGTAAAACCATATATTAAAGAACACCCATATAACAATAAACCTGAAGATAAGGCGCTTAAAACAAAGTATTTAACTCCAGCTTCAGTTGACAGTAAATTTTTCATATTAAAGGAAGCTAACACATAAAGAGCAAGAGATTGAAGTTCAAGCCCCATATAAAAAACAATTAAATCATTAGAACTAATCATAACCATCATTCCTAATATTGAAGATAGTAATAAAATTGGATATTCAATTTTAAATATACTAATTATTTGAATGTATTTTTTTGATATTAACATTACAAAAATTGCTGATGAAACGATTAAAATTTTCATAAAAGATGATAAATAGTCAATTGTATATGTATTATTAAACAAAAAATTTTCTTCATCTAAAGGCCGATTAAGAATTAATGACAAAGAGATTATTAAACTAATAATGCTTAAATTATAAACCAAGGTTTCACTATTTTTTTTAAAAACACCAATTAAAAGTAAAAACATTATAGTTATTGAAATGAAAATTTCTGGAAATACTAAGTTTAAATTTATCATTATTTATTAATTGGTAGATTTGAATTGTAAACATTTATCAAATTATCAATTGATACATCAATTGTATTTATGACAGGTTGAGGATAGAAACCTAAAAATAAAACCGGAAAAGCTAAACAGCATAATATGAACAATTCAGATTTATTTAAATCTAATATCTTTTTAAGGTTTTCGTTCTTTATTTTTCCAAATATAACTCTTCTGTATAACCACAACATGTAAGCTGCTGATAATATTACTCCTAAACTGGCAATTGTTGCTACTAAAAAACTTTTTTTAAATACACCAATTAGAATTAATAACTCACCAATAAAACCACTTGTTCCGGGAAGCCCTATTGACGCTAAAGTAAAAATCATCAATATGACAGCATATTTTGGCATTAAAGATACTAATCCACCATAATCATTTATCAATCTTGAATGTATTCGATCATAAATAACACCAACACATAAAAAAAGTGCCGCTGATACTAATCCATGGCTTATCATTTGAAAAATACTACCTACCAGACCTTGTTCTGTTATTGTAAAAATACCAAGTGTCACAAACCCCATATGCGCAACTGAGGAATAAGCAATTAATTTTTTCATATCCTCTTGCATTAAAGCTACTAAAGAAGTGTAAACAATTGCCACCAAGCTCAAAGAAAAAATTAATGGAACAAAAAAATCTGATGCAAAAGGAAATAACCCTAAAGAAAATCTTATAAATCCATATCCTGCCATTTTAAGCAGTATAGCTGCTAAAATAACAGATCCTGCAGTTGGTGCTTCTACGTGAGCATCAGGCAACCATTTGTGAACTGGCCACATGGGAGTTTTTACAGCAAATGAACTAAAAAAAGCTAACCATAATAAATTTTGATATTCTATATCTATTCCTAGCTCATAAAGTGTCACAACATCTGTTGTACCCGTAATCCAGTAAATTGAAATTATTGCAATCAACATTAGTACAGAACCTAGTAAAGTATAAAGAAAAAATTTAAATGCTGAGTATACTCTTCTATCTCCTCCCCATATTCCAATTATTAAAAACATAGGGATAAGGCCACCCTCAAAGAACAAATAAAATATTACTAAATCAAGAGCACAAAATACTCCAATCATTAGTGATTCCATTAATAAAATGGCTATTAAAAATTCTTTTAACTTATTTTTAATAGTATTGTTTACTGAAATTATACATAGTGGAGAAATGAAAGCCGTTAAAATAATAAACAATATAGAAATACCATCAATTCCTACTTTATAATTAATAAATCCTATCCAATTACGATTTTCTATAAATTGAAAATTAGAAGTTGTTTCATCAAATAAATACCATAGATACAATGAAAGAATAAGGTTAGAAAATGAAACAAATAGAGCGATATATTTGCTGCTTCTATATTCATTTAAGTTAGCTTTAGTAAAAAAAATAAATAATGCTCCTAAAGTAGGTAATAAAATTATTGAAGATAATATTGGAAAGTTCATATTATTTTAATATTAAAAAAGTTAGTAATAAAGAAAAACCAAGCAACATAATAAAAGCATACTGATATATAAAACCACTTTGAAACTTAACAGCAATTAAAGAAAAATTTTTAATTAGAGATGAAATTCCATCAGGTCCAAATCTGTCGATAAATCTTAGATCTATCTTTTTCCAAAAAAATAATCCAATTTTCTTTGATGTTCTTATAAAAATAAATTCATAAAATTCATCAAAATACCATTTGTTTTTTAAAAAAAGATATATTGGTTTATTATTATCTACTAATATTTTTGTTATATTTCTATTTTTTATGAACAAATAATAGGATATAGGAATAGAGATTACCACTAAGACTGGTGTTAAAAAAATAAACCAAGTAGGAGGATGGTCCATGCTTAAAGGTTTTAAAAATTTTATCGAACTTAGCCAAAAATATTGTTCACTAAATTCACCTATGAATATTTCTTTAAATATATATCCTGAAAATATTGCTCCGATCGCTAAAATTACAAGTGGGCATAACATAATAAATGGGGACTCGTGTATTTTTTCAAAATTTAATTTATGATTGTTGTAGTTTCCATGGAAAGTATAAAACATTAACCTCCATGAATAAATTGATGTAAGAAAAGCTGTTAATATACCAATACTAGAAGCAAAATATCCAAGTGAACTTCCTCTAAGATAAGCAAATTCAATAATAGCGTCTTTTGAATAGAATCCTGAAAAAAAAGGAAAGCCAGTTAGTGCAAGAGTACCAATTAACATCAATAACCATGTGTAAGGCATTTTTTTCCATACTCCACCCATCTTAGTAATATCTTGTTCATCTTTGAAAGAATGTATAACTGAGCCGGACCCTAAAAATAAAAGAGCTTTAAAAAATGCATGCGTAAACAAATGAAACATAGCTACATTATATGCTCCGACACCAGCAGCAAAAAACATATATCCAAGTTGACTGCAAGTTGAGTAAGCTATAATTTTTTTTTATATCATTTTGAACCAAAGCTACTGATGCAGCAAAAATTGCAGTTGTCATTCCAACTATTGTAATTAAATTTTGAGTAAAAATTGAATATTCAAATATATGTGAACATCTAACTATTAAAAAGACACCTGCTGTAACCATTGTGGCAGCATGAATTAGTGCTGATACAGGTGTAGGTCCTTCCATAGCGTCAGGTAACCAAGTATGCAAAAGAAATTGAGCAGATTTTCCCATTGCTCCAATAAAAAGAAGTATGCAAATTAAGTTAATAGCATTTACATTTAATCCTAGAAAAATTAACTCTTTATCCAATATTTTTGGAACTTCTTCAAATACTTCATTATAATTAACTGTTCCAAATAAATAAAAAATTAAAAAAATCCCTAATGCAAATCCAAAATCACCAACTCTATTAACTATAAATGCTTTAATAGCTGCAGCATTTGCACTTTCTTTTTTGTACCAAAAACCAATTAAAAAATATGAACATAGGCCTACACCTTCCCAACCAAAAAATAGTTGCAAGAAATTGTCTGATGTAACCAATGTAAGCATGGCAAATGTAAATAACGATAAGTATGCCATAAATCTTGTTTTATGAGGATCATGAGACATATAGCCAATAGAATAAATATGAACCAAAGCAGAAATTAAATTAACAACAACTAGCATTAATGCTGAAAGTGCATCAACTTTAATTGACCAATTTACACTTAAGGAACCTGAGTTAATCCATGAAATAATATGTATATTGTTGATGTAGTCAAAAATCATCACATTGTAGAATATAATTATTGAAAGAATGGCAGAAATTGAAACAAAGATACTAGTTAATATTTCTGAGCTTCTATCACCTATTAATTTGCCAAAAAAACCGGAAAGTACTGCACCCAACAATGGTAAAAAAATAATTATATATTCCATTTTATCCTTTTAACTTATCTATTTCTTCAACTCCTATAGTTCCAGAATTCCTGTAATAAACTACAATTATTGCTAAACCGATTGCTGCTTCAGCTGCCGCAACAGTTAAAATAAATAAAGTAAATATCTGACCTGATAAATCATTTAAAAATATAGAAAAAGAAACTAAATTAATATTAACTGCTAGCAAAATTAATTCTATACTCATTAATATCACTATAATATTTTTTCTATTAAGAAAAATTCCAATAACTCCTATCGCAAATATAATCGCACCTAGAATAAGGTAGTGACCAAGATCAATTTCAAACATTA
>CABXMS010000016.1 GCA_902513415.1 uncultured Pelagibacteraceae bacterium | reverse complement strand
TTAATAACGAAATTAATAACAAAACCTGGGCTCGTTCACATGGAAATAATTGGAATACAAAATTTTACGATGCGAAAATTATAAATAAAAATAATGCAAAAAATTTAAAGTTAGCTTGGTCCTATAATCCCATTGACAATTTAAATATTGAAGATAATTGGAAAAATAGGATAGGAATAAATCCTATTTATGCCGAAGGTATTGTTTATTTTGTATCAGCAAATTGGGAACTCAATGCGGTCAACGCAGAAAATGGAAAACTCATATGGTCTCTAAAATTTCCCTATGAGGTAGGTAAAAGAGGAATTCTTTGGCATAAAAATTCTAGTAGCAATGAAAGTTTTATATTTATTAATTCTGGACAAAAACTTTATAAAATTAAAAGTAAAACTGGTAAATTAGAAAAAAATTTTGGTAAATCAGGTTCAATTAATGTAAAAAAAGCAAATATCCCCCCTGTAATTTATAAAAACCAAATAATTGTATCGAATGTACAAAAATCTGAAATTTTAGGCATTGATTATGATAGTGGAAAATTAATTTTTAATAAAAAAATTCATCCAATTTCATCAAAAAAACTTTATTCCGTACCTTGGGGAGGATCTGCGTTAGATAGTAAGAATGGTATATATTATGTTGTGACGGGAAATCCCAAACCCAATCTAAACGGTATTAATAGACCGGGTAGTAACAAGAATGCTAATAGTATAATTGCATTTAATCTTGTTGAACAAAAAATTCTTTGGTCATTTCAGGAAGTAAGGCATGATTTGTGGGATTTAGATTTAAGTGCTCCACCAATTTTAGCTGATCTTAATATTAAAGATTATATTATAGAAACAGTCATAATAACTACCAAGACAGGAAATACATTATTATTTGAGAGAAAATCAGGTAAACCATTATTTGATATTAGTTTTAAGAAAACTCCTAAATCAAATGTTCCAAATGAATATGCGGCCGATAAACAACTATTTATAGAAAAACCAGAAAGATTTTCAAAAATTGAATTTGATAAAAATGATTTAAGAGAAGACTTATTAAAAAATAAAGAGTTTATTTCAAATTTTGATAAAAATTCAATTTATGGTTGGTTTCAACCACCAACAATCGGGAAAGAAACAATTATGTACGGAATTCCAGGTGGCAACAATTGGATTGGTTCTACCTATAATCCCGATACACAAATATTATATGTTCCTTCTAATCACATTCCTTATAAAATTAGAATTTTTCCAATTTCAAGAGAAAACGATCAAGATTTTGCAAAAAAATTAAGTGATTATGACTTGTATCTATCAAAATGTTCAAGCTGTCATGGCAAAAAAAGAAATGGATTTTATAAATTAGATGACTCTGAAATAGAAAAAAATTATATACCTTCCTTGGTCGGTTTTAATTTGTTTCCATCTTTAAATAATAAACTTAATAATGTTAATTCACTCAATAAAAAACACAAAAAAATACTTGATTTAGATGAAAGTGAATTAAATCAATTAAAAAAATTATTTTTACAATGGGATAAAAAATTAAAAAAAGAAAATAATATTTATCTAGATGCTTATTGGTCTAAGTTTTTAGGTCCAGATGAAGTTTTAGCAAGTAAACCTCCGTGGGGCACAATATCTGCAATAGACATGGTAAATGGCAAAATTATTTGGCAAATACCATACGGATATGAAAATAAAAATAAAGTAGGAACAATTAATGTAGGGGGAATTAGTATGAGCTCATCTAATTTAATTTTTGCAAATGGCACATCAGACGCTTACGCTACAGTTTTGAATGCAGAAAACGGCGAAGAAATCTGGAAATATAAAATGAATGCACGTGGAAGCGCACCACCCTTAATTTATGAATTCAAAGATAAACAATATATAAGTTATTTATCGACTGGGGGGCTTTACCCCGGAGAGAAAAAAGACTCTACGCTGTATACTTTTACCACTGATTAAAATAAAAATTAATTTTTATTTAGTTAAATTAAATATTGCATCAGCAACTTTACTGTATCCTTCTACATTATAATGATTAAACATTTCAAATGGAAAAAGTTTTTTAGGATTTGACTCTTTTTTAAATACTACTTCATGAATATCTATAAAATTTATATTTAAACCATCAATATTTTTTTTTAAATTATTGTAAATTTCAATATCATCATTATCATCAAAGTATCTTCGTATTGGAAGATGGACTAAATAAAATTCTGAATTATTTTTAATTGAAAAATCTTTTACAAGTTTAATTATTTCAATAAATTCTTTTGGTATTTTATTTCGATCTTCATCTTGTTGTTCATATTTATTAAATATTTTATTTCTTATTTCATACAATTTAATAAATCTAAATAATTTAAAATTTCTTTGATTTGCATTTGCAACCTTTATCATTTTTTTTGCTAAATCATTAATTTCTTTTTGTTTGGTTTTTAAATCTTGTGTAAAATTTTTATCTTTTAGATATTTTACAAGTATTGGATTATTTAATTCATATTTAATATCTTGCACATCATTATCCGTAAAAAGCCAAATAATTTTTTTTACATTTTTGGAATAATATTCTTTTAATGAACCATATTCTCTTAAAGGTCCATTCCCACTGTAACCAATTGTAATAGCATTTTTTTTAGATAGGATCCTTAGTCTAGATGCGATATCATCTGGTCTATTAACTGCAGCACCATGGGTTGCCGAATCTCCTATTAATAAATATTCAATTTCTTTGGCATCCCACTCTTGATCAGGATTATTAAACCCATACCTATCAGAATTGTAAATCATATAATAACCATTTTCATTTTGGTAAATTGTATTGCTGTTAGAAATGCCGGAGAAAGGATATATTTCTAGATCATTAATATTTATATATACTTGGGGTGGAACTTTAATAGTTATAGTTTTATCTTTTTTTTTTAAATCATTATAAATTTGTTTGATTGTTCTTTTATCATAATCCAAACCTGTTTGTTTTTTATAAATTTTGGCTTTATAATTTAAATTTGTATCAGTAAATCTTTTATTAGATAAATAATACTCAAAAGAGTAAAAACTAAAAATTGAAACAATAGATATAATTATTAGATATAATTTTATTTTATAATTAATAAAAAAAGTAAATAAAGAAAAGATCAACAATATAAAAGAAATTATATAATATACATTATAGTAATTTCTTTTTTCTCCATCCCAAAATATTTCTGATCTATATAATATGAATAAAAGCAAACAAAAAGAGAGAATAAAGACAAATGGTGAAAAATATTTACTTATAAATTTATTCTCAGTGTTTTCATCTAAATTATTCATAAATTATTAATTAATTCCCAATGATTATTTCTTCCAGTCTTCCATATTTCGTGATTTCTATGTTTGTTAATGATTTCTTCAAATTGATTTTGATTTAAATTTAAATAATCAAGAACTTCATTAAAATCTTTTGAAGGAAATTCACTATCATATTGTTTGGCTAGTTTAACTGCTTCTTCTCGATTCATTTGATTATTTTGTATCATTCTACATGAGTCTCTCGTTGCCCTACCAAAACCAAATTTAATGTATTGCATGTAATAATAGATACAATCTATTTTATCATCTAAACTATCAAAATTAGTAAACGTACCCTCGGTTCTTCCATTGGGATTTGTTTTAAAACTTGGTAATTTTTTTTTTACATAATTATAATTATCTAACATACTCCATTTGAAAAAATAACTAAAGTAATAAGCATTAATTTTATTTTTACCAATTTGTTCGTTGGTTGGATAAATATAAGGAGTTAAATCTTTTAAATTTACTTCTTCTGAAACCCAATTTTCTGGGTAGTCACCTATCTGATGTTCTATTACCTCTCTTAAATCTCTTTTTTTTTCACTTTCATTATCAAGTACTAAACCTCCATACTCGCTTTCACCATGTTCAGCATAAAATACTGTCGAAATATTATATTTTAATGCTATTTGAATTGGCCCAGAATTTACACCAGCATCCCATGCAACTTTAGGATTTCCTCTTTCTAGAAAAAATCTTTTTGCTAATTTTTCACCTTCTGGAATAATAAAAGCATTGGATACATGCCAAACTTTTTTAGATTGTTTGTTTATTGCTCTAATTAAATAAGAATTGGAATGACCCAAAGAATTAACGGCTATACCCTGAACAAAATCTAGATATTTTTTACCATTTGTTGAATATAAAAAACTACCTTTTCCTTTTTTAAAAGCAATTTTTCTTCTATTATAATTGTTTGCTAAAGATGACATAATATATATTAAGTTTTTATCTTATACCCTTTTTTATATAGAAGGTACGCAACAAACCACATTATTACACAAAGAGATGACAAATAAATTAATCCAATTTTTATTGACCCATCCATTTCTCCTATAAACGCAAACCTAAAGCCATCTATCATATGAAAAAAAGGGTTATAGTTACTTAGAGTTTTTAAAATGCTTGGAAGTCTATCCACAGAATAAAATGTTCCGCTAAGAAAAGATAGTGGCACAATTATAAAATTAGTAACTGTAGCCATATGATCAAATTTATCTGCCCAAAGTCCGGCTATAATCCCAGCTGCGCCCATTAGAAAGGAACTTAAAAATAAATAAGTTATTAGAATAAAATAATCATTTATTTCTATTTCCACTATAAAATTAAAAGTAATTATTGATACGAATGAAATAATTAAACCTCTAGTAACAGATGCAAAAATAATCGATATTGTAACTTCGGCAGATGAAAGTGGGGCGCCAATTAAATCAACAATATTTCCCATAACTTTTCCCATTAACAAAGATGAGGATGAATGAGAAAAAGCTTGTTGGATTACTTGCATTGCAATTAAGCCTGGTGCCAAAAATTCAATAAATGGAACTCCTAAAACATCAGATCTTTGTTCTCCAATTGCTAAGCTTATGACAAGTAAAAAAAGTATTGCTGTTACTACCGGTCCTACTATAGTTTGTCCAAAAACATTAAGAAATCTTAAGGTTTCTTTTTTATATAAACTATAAAAACCTACCCAATTAATATATTGAAATCTTCTAATTCCAGTTTTATATTTATTTTTTAGTTCAATCATCGATATACTAAATAAACCTTTTCTAGAAAAATTGTTAATAAATCAAAAAAAAACCTTGTTTTAAAAGAAGTTATATGTGTAATCTATATTTAGTTGCAAAATAATTAAATACAACTAAATGTAGTATATATGAGTTGGACTGAAGAAAAGGTAGAAAAGTTAAAAGAACTTTGGGGAAAAGGTAATACCGCAAGCCAAATTGCAGAGATCATAGGTGGAATATCTAGAAACGCCGTTATTGGTAAAGCTCACAGACTTAATCTTTCAGCAAAAATTAAAAAAAGAGGAATGTCTTTGGGACAAAATATTCCAAGAAATAATGATAAAAATGTTCAAGTACGAGGAAGAAAAAGAAGATTTCATTCACTATTGTTGGATAAAAATTTTGAACCAGCAAAAAATTTAAGTTTGGAAGATCTAACTGACCAAACCTGCAAATATATGGAAGGTCATCCTAATGAAAAAAGCTCATCTTTTTGTGGAAGAAAAACTGTTGAAAAGTTTTCATATTGTCCATTACATTTAATGATTATTTTTCAACCTAGAGGGAAAAAAGAGGAATCTTCAGATAAAGAATTCGAAGTTCCAAAATTTATAGAAAAAAAAATTAAGTCAGCCTAACTATTAATTAGCTTATCTTTTGCTTTATCAAATTCCTCTCGGCTTAATACGCCCTGGATGCAAAGTTTTCTTAATTTTTATAGATCTTCCGCTATATTTATATTTTTTTTATTTTCTTTTGAATTTTTTAAATTACTTTCATTATTATAATTTTTTGCCTTCATGCCTCGCGCTGCAGCTCTATAAGTTGTATAAATAAGGAATATAAAAATTAAAATTATTAAAAAATAAACAAAATAAATTATCATTTTTTTAATTAAATTTAATTAATTCATTTCTGTTGAATTCACCACACTCATTTACCATTAATGGAGAGAATGTAACTAACAAAGGATTTAGCCGATAAACAAATTTTAATTTTAATGCTATAGAAGTAGAGTCTTTGCCACCAGACCAAGGCACAATACAATCATAATTTGATTTTTTATTTTTTGATTCTATTTTAATTTTATCAACTAATTTTAAAAAATCTTGTTTTCTACTTTCCCAATCTATAATTTTTTTTTTTTCACTATGCTGACAAGCATTACAAATTCCCTTATCATCAAAAATTATTCTTGGTCTAGTATTGGGCATGATACATTTTTTGCAAAATTTTATCATTTAATTTTATTTTCTTACCTGAATATTATTATTAGTTAAAAATTTTTTTGCAGAGAGTATACTTTCTTCCGTAAAATGAAAAATATTTTGACTGCAAGCGCCTGAAATATTAGTTTTTAAAAATAAATCCAATATATGTTGCCAATTTCCTGCTCCTCCTAAAGCTAAAATCGGGCATTTAATATTTTTTGATATTAAACCTATTAAATCGAGGTCATAGCCCAATAAACTACCATCATTATCTATACTATTAATCAAGACCTCTCCGGCACCACACATTCCAGCATCAGTTTGATATGCAGTACCACTAATTAAAACTCTAGCATCATGAGTCGGCACATGTGTATGCGTACCAACAACTAAAGTTGCCTTTCCGTCAAAAAAATGTCCAATTGCCATTTTCTCACTAGTTATCTCTCCATGGAAGTCGACTACTAAAAAATCGTAATTTTTTTTTAATATATTTTTCTCTAAAAATTTGCTTGCACATATAAAAACATCTTCGCAATTTTTCATAAAAACATTTCCCATTAAATTTAGCACTCCTATTTTCATTCCATTTTTTAAATTATAAATGCCAAAACCTTTTCCGGGAGAAGGGTGAATTAAATTTTGTGGTCTTAAAAGTTTTTCTTCTTTGTCTATGTGTGTTAGAGTTTCTTTTTGATCCCAAACATGATTTCCGGTAGTAATTACATCTACTCCACTTTTGAACAAATCTTTGGTAATTTCTTCTGTAATTCCTACACCTTCATTGGCAGCATTTTCACCGTTTACTACAACAAAATCAATTTTTTTTTCTATAATTATATTGGGTAAATATTTTTTGACTGCTGTGCACCCTGATCTTCCAACAACATCTCCTAAAAAAAAAATTCTCATTTAATAATATTTTTTTCTGTTATTACTACATTTAGTTTTTTATCAATAAATTTTGGAAATGAAGTATTTATAGATTCTATATCATTTATTTTCCATTTGCCGCCAAGTGTAAGTGCCCCAATAAAAGAAAGCATGCAAACTCTATGATCCTTTTCAAAATTTTTTACTTCATATTCACTATTTAACGATAAATTTGGATTACCATAAATTTTTAAGCTATCTTTTGTTTGTATTGATTTTATTCCAATCATTTTTAAAAATTTGCCAGCAAATTTTAATCTATCACATTCTTTGTGTCTTAGTTCTCCTATATTTTTAAAATAAGATACTCCTTTTGCTTTAGCACATGCTAAAAAAATTAAAAGAAATTCATCTATAGCTCTACTATTGAATGTTTTTGGACAACTAATAGATTTTAGTGAACTTGAAGATTGGACATAAATATCTGCTATACTTTCTGATTTATAAATTCTTTTATTTTTAAATTTTATTTTTGCATTCATTATATTTAATATATCGATAATTCCTGTTCTTGATTTATTTACATTTATATTTTTTATTAATATTTTGGAATTTTTTGACAATAATGTTAAAACTATAAAAAAAGCAGCTGAACTTATATCACCTGGAATTTTGTAATTAAATGATTTATATTGTTTTTGTCCTTTAATTTCTATTATATCAAATCCGTTCTTTTTAGTTTTCTTAAATGGAATTTTAATATGATTAAAAAATCTTTCGGTGTGATCTCTTGACGGAACACATTTTATTTTTGTTATTCCCGGAGAGTTTAAAGCTGCCAACATAATACAACTTTTTACTTGAGCACTTCCTTTTAATTCTTCATAAAATATTGGTTTTAAAAATTTTGTACCTCTGGTTTTTATTGGAAGTTTGTTTTTATTTGATTTTATTTTTACTCCAAAATAATTTAGTGGCCTTATTACTCTTGAAAAATCTCTTCTAGAGAGACTGCTATCCCCTTTTAATATTACCGAATTATTTGATTTTGCCAAAACACCCAATATTAATCTTGCTAAAGTTCCGGAATTTTGTGCATTAATAACCGTATTATTTGGAAAAGAAAAACCATTTAAACCATTTCCATATATTTCATAATAATTTTTTTTATAAATTATTTTTACACCAAGTTTTCTTAAAGCTTTTATAGTACTTTTGACATCTTCAGATTCTAATAAATTATAAGCTCTAGACACTCCCAGCGCTTGTGAAGCTATCAGCACACATCTTATTGATAAAGATTTATCACCTTGGACACTTATTGTTTTATTAAAACAATCTAACTTTTCTTTTATAATAGCGATTTTTTTCATTTAAAAGATTAATAACTAAATTTATCTCCAAAATATGCACTTTTAGCATCAGCATCTTTTACTAAGTCGTTAGGAGACCCTTTGGCAACAATTTTACAATTTGAAAGAACGATTGCAACATCAACACAAGATAATAAATCTCTTGCTTGATGATCACAAAGCACTATTGCAATATTATTTTCTGTTTGAAGATTAACTATTATTTGCTGGAGAGTTTTAATTGTTAAAATATCCAGTGCTGCAAATGGCTCGTCTAATAGTAATAGCTTTGGGCTTCCAAGTAGAGCAAGAGCTATAATTAATTTTTTTTTCTGTCCACCAGATAAAAATCTAGCTTTTACATTTGTTAAACTCTCCAATTCAAATCTTGAGATTAAATCACTGATTCTACTATTTCTAAGGTTATTTTCTTTTATTAATATTTCTCCTATAGCATTTAAATTTTCTAATAAAGTTAAATCATGAAAGTAACCACCGTGCTGAGGAACATATCCTATTTTGAATTTCTCGGTTCTTAAATATATTGGATAATTTGTTGCATCTGTTTTTTCAAATATAATTTTTCCATAATCAGGTTTGATTAGGCCAGTAATTAAATTAAAAATTGTTGATTTACCTGCTCCGTTGGGACCCAAAAGTCCTAAAATTTCACCCTGATTAATATTGAAGCTAATGTCATCTAATATTTGTCTTTTTCCATAGGAAAGAGATATTTTTTCAATTTTTACAACTGCTTGTACTTTTTTAAAAGATTTTATCCTAAATTTTTTAATTATTCCCATAATTAATTTTTGTTAACAATAGATATTTTTTTTTCAGTATCAAACATTATTAATTTTGAATTTTTTGAAATTAAATCTATTTCTAATTTGTCTGCATTCATCTTCATTTGCTCACTTTCATATACTAAGTTTTCGTAAAAAGAAGCCATATTACTTTCAAATGAAATATCCAATTTTTCACATTTTATTTTATGCGGTAAATAATTAACTAAAATATTTTCTCTAAAATAAGTATTATAATTCAAGCTGTTATAATTAGCATATTTTGAAATTATCTCAATTACATCTTCTTCATTTAAAAAAATATAGGCCTTAACATTTTTCATTAGAGTTATATCAGGGTTATCAGAATCTATTCTACCTTCCTCAGCATATATTTCATAAATATTATTTGATGAATCTTTTGAAATATATTTAATATTTTTTAATAAATTAAAATCACCCTCAGATTCATCGAGCTCATTATCTTTATTTATTATTTTATCGTTCTTAAAATTAACTTCTGTATTTTTTTTGTTGTATTCATTGTAAAAAAAAAATAATGAGATAAGCAAAAGCAAGATCAATAATAATTGAATTGCGGTTTTTTTATACATTAAAATTAAGATAAATTAGCTTCAAGAATATTATGAATATGAATTAATCCAATTGTTTTTTTTTTATTAATTAACTTATGGACGCATAAACATGTTATTTTATTATCATTCATAATAGAAAGAGCTTTTGCTGCTAGCATATTTTTTTCTACACTAATTGGATTAGGTTTCATTATTTTTTTTACAATAAGTTTTTTAATATTTTCATTTTTTTCAGATAATCTTTTTAGATCACCATCACTTATAATTCCCACTGTAGATCGTTTAGAATTTGTTACAATTAAAACTCCCAAATTTTTCTTTGACATTATTTTTAAAGCATTTTTCATTAATAGATTTTCATTTATAAAAGGGATTTTTTTCCCGATCATCATTAAATCTTCTACAGTTTTTAATTGAGATGCTAAACTTCCACTTGGATGGAATTTTTTAAAGTCAAGTTTTCCAAAATTTCTATATTTCATCGTTGCAACTGCTAGAGCATCCCCAAGGCTTAACTGTGTTATTGTTGATGAAGTTGGAACAATATTTCCTGGACCGGCTTCAATAACATTTGGAATTAATAATTTGATATTTGAAGATCTATATAAAACAGAATTTTTTTTGGACATTATCCCAATTAAAGTTATTTTTTTATTTCTATTTGCGTATTGAATAATATTTTTTAATTCTCTTGTTTCTCCACTAAAGCTTATCAGAATTAATACATCATTAGAGCTAATTTGACCAAGGTCTCCATGAGAGCATGAGCTCGCATCTACAAAAAATGATGAGATGCCTACAGATGCCAATGTAGAAGAAATTTTTTTTCCAATTATTCCAGATTTACCAACTCCAGATACAATTACTTTTCCATTTTTACATTCAAGTATAGCCTGTACAGCTTTTGAAAAAGAGCTATTTATACTTGATTTGAGTTTTATTAATGATTTAATTTCTAAAGAAATAACTTCTTTTGCAATTTTTTGAAAATTTACTTTTTTCATTAATGAGACCAAATATCATCTTTAAATGAGGCAATATCTAGATCAACTCTTGTTTTTATAAATTTTATACTTTCTTCGTATAGCTTCATTCTATTTTCTCTGATTAAAATTTTATTTAAATGATCATTTATTTTGTGAAGATAAATTACATCATTAGCGCAGTATTTTAATTGAGCGTTAGATAAATCTCCACCAAAGTCTGATGATTGATGCTGTTTACTAATTTCTATACCTAAAAACTCCTTAATCAAATCTTTTAAGCCGTGTTTATCAGTATAAGTTCTCGACAGTTTTGATTTAATTTTGGTGCACTCTATATTTTCTACTTCGATATTTAGATATTGAGAAATAAATCCCAAATCAGCTCTTGCAAAATGAAATATTTTTTTTACCGATTTATTTTTAAGCACTTTAGTTAAATTTGGAGCTTTATAGGTTCGTCTATCAAGCTTAATTATATGAGCATCTAAATTTCCAGTTGAAATTTGCACAATGAAAAGAGGGTCTCTTTTAAAATTTAACCCTCCCATTTCACAATCTACGGCAATTATGTTGCCTAGCTGTAATTGATCTGGTAAGTCGTGTTTGTGTAATTTAATATCTAAATTCATTTAAAATATATATATATGAAAGGAAAAAATATTCTAGTATTCGGTGGATCAGGTCAAATTGGTCGAAATTTAATCAGAAAGTTAACAAAAAATAATCATAGAGTTACTGCAGTTACACGCAATTTACATAAAAAAGGCTATATTTTGAAAACGCAAGGTAATCCAGGATACATAGAGATTATCGAAAGCAATATATTTGATGAAGAAAATTTAAAAGATTTAATTAAAGACAAAGATATATGTATTAACCTAGTAGGCATATTATTTGAAAAAAAAAATAATACATTTAGAAATATTCATATAAATTTTCCCTCGGTTCTCTCAAGAATTTGCAATGAAAAAAATATAGAACAATTGATACATATTTCTGCTTTAGGAATAGATGAGGCAATAGACAGCAAATATGCAAAAAGTAAATTAGAAGGTGAAAAAGAAATAATAAAAAATTTTGATAAAGCGATTATTCTTAGGCCTTCAATTGTTTATTCAGTTGACGATAATTTTTCAACTAATTTAATGACTTTATTAAACCGATTGCCAATTTTTCCAGTTTATTATAATGGTCAAACTAAATTTAGGCCAATACACTGTTCCGATTTAACCGAAATAATTTTAAAAATTATAAATGAAAGAATGTGTTGTGAAAAGATAGAATGTGTTGGACCAGACGAAATGAGTTTTAAAGAAATATTATTAAAACTCATGAAACTCATAGACAAAAAAAAATTAATTGTTCCTTTGCCAATTTTTATTGGAAAATTATCAGCAATATTTTTTAAATTTTTTTCTAAACCATTAATAACATCAGATCAGCTAAAACTTTTAAAATATGATAATGTCTT
>CABXMS010000015.1 GCA_902513415.1 uncultured Pelagibacteraceae bacterium | reverse complement strand
TTTTAATAAGTTCTGCTGCCTTTCTTAATCCAAACTCAATTGATAAAGGATCAATTCCTCTTTCAAACCTGAATTTTGCATCTGTTTCTATATTTAATAATTTTGAAGTTTTTCTTATCGACTTAGGTTTAAAGTATGCCGCTTCTAGAAGTACATTTTTCGTATCTAATTCTGTACCAGATCTAATGCCTCCAATAATTCCACCTAGTCCCAGAACTCCAGAATTATCTGAAATTACACACATGTCATTGTAAAGCTTATATTCTTTATTGTCCAAGGCTTGGAAAGATTCACCTTTTTTTGAATTTCTTATAATGATTCCTTTTTTAATCTTATCGGCATCATAGGCATGAAGCGGTCTATTCAGATCAAACATAATGTAATTTGTTATATCAACAATTGCAGATATTGGTTTTTGACCTATTGAAATAATTTTTTCTTTTAACCATTTAGGACTTTCTATATTTTTTACACCAGTTATAAGGCAACTTCCAAACATCGTGCATGCCTGGTTTTTTTCTTTCAGAATTTTTATATTTATTTTTTGTTTTTTCTTTTGATTTAAATTTTCTTCATTTAAATTTTTTAATTTCCCCGACCCAGAAGCAGCTAGATCCCTTGCTATTCCTCTTACACCTAAACAGTCTGGTCTGTTTGGTGTTATTGAAAGGTTTAAAGTTTTTAGGTTTTTTTTTTGAAAATATTTAGATCCAATTTTATTACTAAATTTGTTATTAGGTAATTCTATAATTCCTTCACCATCTTCGGTTATATTTAGCTCAGCACCAGAACAAAGCATTCCATATGAAGTAACACCTCTAATTTTACTTACCTCTAATTTCATTTGGTTTTTAGGAATTACTGATCCAGGTGGCGCATAAATTGTTAGCAAGTCTTTTCTTGCGTTCGGTGCACCACAAACAACCTTAATGGGATTTTTTTGCCCTATATCTACTTCACAAATTTTTAATCTATCAGCATTCGGATGTTTTCCGGAAGTTAAGATTTTTGCAACTATAAAATTTTCATTATTACTTTCTTCACTTTCTAAATTTTCAACTTCCAGACCAATTTCGGTTAATTTATCTATAATCTGATTTTCGTTAAGTTTAGTATCTAGATGTTGTTTGAGCCAACTTGTAGTTAATTTCATCTGCTTAAACCTCTGTAATTTGTTGGTACATCTAAGGGATCAAAACCAAAATGGTTAAGCCATCTATAATCACACTCGAAAAACGCCCTAAGATCGTTTATTCCATATTTAAGCATTGCCAATCTATCAATTCCAATTCCAAATGCATATCCTTGATATTTTTTTGGATCTACTTTGACATTTTTTAAAACATTTGGATGTACCATTCCACATCCTAATATTTCTAACCATTTGCTTCCTTCACCAATTACAATTTTTCCATCCTTGATTTCATAACCAATATCAACTTCTGCCGAAGGTTCGGTAAAAGGAAAGTGACTTGGTCTGAATCTCATTCTAATATTGTTAACTTCAAAAAATTCTTTTATAAAATAATTTAGACATCCTTTTAAATGTCCCATATTTATATCCCTATCTATATGCAAGCCTTCTACCTGATGAAACATGGGTGCATGAGTTTGATCACTATCAGATCGATAGGTTCTACCTGGAGCAATAATTTTGAAAGGTGGTTTACCTTTTATCATGGTTCTGACTTGAACTGGTGAAGTATGCGTTCTAAGAAGCAATTCTTTTTTTTTGTCTAAATAAAATGTATCATGCATGTCTCTTGCTGGATGGTTGTCGGGGGTATTAAGAGCAGAAAAATTATTGTATTCATTTTCAACATCAGGTCCCTCTTCCACGGTAAAACCTATCTCAGAAAATAATGATGAAATTTCATCAATAACTTGTGAAACAGGATGAATTTTTCCTCGAGAAAAAAAACGTTCAGGTAGTGTTATATCTACCTGTTCTTTTTCCAACTTCTTATTTATTTCATTTTTTTCAAGTTCATTGATTTTATTTTGAATTAAATTCTGTAATTCATTTTTTATTGTGTTTAAATCTGATGCAAATTTTTTTCTTTCGTTTTCATTAATAGTTCCTATTTTTTTAAACTCAGATGATATGAGGCCATTTTTTCCAAATAAGTCTGTTTTGATCTGATTAACCTGATTGACATCAAGATCTGTTTTTAGTTTTAAAAGAAATTCATCTTTAATTTTTTTAATATCAGACATATTAGCAGATTATTTCTTCGCAAAAATAAAACAATAGCGAAGATTAAATTAATTTAATGCTGATTGCGCTTTTTTTACAATTGTTTTAAAGGCTTCTGGGTTATCGTATGCTATTTCTGCTAGAATTTTTCTATCTAATTTTATACCAGATTTGCTTAATCCATTAATAAATTTAGAATATGTCATTCCCTCAGATCTAACCCCGGCATTAATTCTTTGTATCCACAAAGATTTAAATTCTCTTTTTTTATTTCTTCTGTCTCTATATGCATACTGCATTGCTTTTTCCATTGCTTGTCTTGCTACTCTAATGGTATTTTTTCTTCTTCCCCACTGGCCTTTAACTGCTTTAAATACTTTTTTATGTTTTGCTCTGCTTGTAACTCCTCTTTTAACTCGTGCCATTTTAACCTCTTAAGCTGTAAGGCATATAAGATTTTACTATTTTACTATCTTGTTTTGACATTACAGTTGTGCCTCTTTGTTTTCTAATTTGTGAATTTGTTCTCTTAATCATACCGTGTCTTTTTCCAGCTTGGGCCATAATTACTTTTCCCTTTGCTGAAATTTTAAACCTTTTTTTAGCTGAACTTTTGGTTTTTAATTTTGGCATAATTGTCAGGGTTTATACAAATATTAATATTATTTTACAACAAGTATTATTCGTTAGATTGGCTGAATTACCATGATCATTTGTTTGCCATCAAATTTTGGATGAAGTTCAACACGTCCAAACTGTTCCATATCTTTTTTAATTTTATCCATTAGATCACGACCAAGATGTGAGTGCTGAAATTCTCTACCTTTAAATTTAATTGTAAACTTTACTTTATCTCCCTTAGATAAAAATTTTTGAGCATTCTTTATTTTGAAAGTATAATCATGTACTTCCGTAACAGGTCTTAGTTTGATTTCCTTTAACTCAACTTTTTTTTGTTTTTTTTTTGCTTTATTGGCTTTTTTTTGTTGGTCATATTTAAATTTTCCCATATCCATTATTTTACATACTGGAGGTCTGGCATTTGGAGCTATTTCAATTAAATCTAGACCTTCTTCTTTTGCTTTTTCAACAGCTTCATTTAAATTTAAAATTCCTAAATTTTCTCCATCATTTGTAATAACTTGAACCTCTGTTGATGTAATTTTATAATTTGATCTTGGTCCTCTAGGTTTTGTTCTTCTTTGAAAGTAATTTTTTCTGATGTCTGGCACTTAGTTTGATGGAGCTTTGTTTAAAGCAAAAAGATCTTTTAATAATTTTTCTATCTTCATATTTTCTTGTTTCTCTGAATCTAGCTTTCTAATAGTTACTGTGTCACTGTCAACTTCTTTTTTTCCACAAATTAATAGTATTGGTACTTTTGACAATGAGTGTTCCCTTATTTTGTAGTTCAAATTATGATTTTTTAAATCAACCTTACATGTAATACCAATTTTTCTTACCTTGTTATATATTTTTTCAGCGTAAGAATTAAAATCATCAGATACAGGAACTACAACTACTTGAAGAGGCGAAATCCAAAATGGTAACTTACCTGAATAATGTTCTATTAAAATTCCTATAAATCTTTCTAGCGATCCAAACAAAGCTCTATGCAACATGACAGGTATTTTTTTTGATCCATCTTTTGAAACATATGTTGCTCCTAATCGATCAGGTAAATTTAAGTCTACTTGCAATGTTCCGCATTGCCAATCTCTTCCGATTGCATCTCTTAAAACAAATTCAATTTTAGGACCATAAAATGCACCTTCTCCTTTATTTACACTATATTCTAATTTTGATGCTTTAATTGCTTTTAGCAAAGCGGATTCAGATTTGTCCCAAACACTATCTTCTCCAACTCTTATATCGGGTCTATCGGAATATTTAAGTATAACTTTTTCAAACCCAAGGTCTTTATATATTTCTAAAATTAAATTTGTAACTGATAAACATTCTTCAGTAATTTGGTCTTCGGTACAAAAAATATGAGCATCATCCTGGGTAAATGCTCTTACTCTTAATAATCCATGTAAAGCGCCTGAGGGTTCGTAGCGATGGACTTTTCCAAATTCTGACATTTTAAGTGGTAAATCTCTATAGCTTTTTAAACCTTGGTTAAAAACTTGAACACAGCCTGGGCAGTTCATTGGTTTAATTGCAAAAATTTTTTCATCAGGAGTTGTGGAAGTATACATATTTGCTCCAAATTTTTCCCAATGACCCGACTTTTCCCAAAGTGATCTATCTAATATTTCTGGAGTGTTAATTTCATTATATCCAGAGTCGTTTTGTTTTGCCCTCATATAAGAAATAAGTTTTTGAAATAAATTCCATCCTTTTTCATGCCAAAATACAGATCCTGGACTTTCTTCTCTAAAATGAAATAAGTCCATCTCTTTTCCTAATTTTCTATGATCTCTTTTTTCTGCCTCTTCAATTCTAATTAGATATTCATCAAGTTCTTTTTTAGTTGGCCATGATGTTCCGTAAATTCTTTGTAACATTTCATTATTTGAATCACCTCTCCAATAAGCACCTGAAACTTTTGTAAGTTTAAAGTATTTTCCAATTTTTCCAGTTGAAGTTAAATGTGGCCCTCGACAAAGATCATACCATTTTCCATGATAATATATTGAAACTTCTTGATCTTCTGGAATACTATCCACAAGTTCAACCTTATATTTCTCTCCTATTTTTTTGTAGTGATCTTTTGCTTTTTTTCTTTCCCATACTTCTCTATGCGTAGGCTCATTTTTTTCAACAATTTCTTTCATTTTTTTTTCAATTTTTTCTAAATCTTGTGGAGTAAAAGGTTCTTTTCTAGAAAAATCATAATAAAAACCATCTTTAATAGCTGGACCAATAGCAATTTTTGTACCAGGAAATAATTCCTGAACTGCCATTGCCATAATATGTGTTGTGTCATGTCTAATAGCTTCTAAACCTTCGTTATCTTTTGATGTAAAAATTACTAACGAACAATCTTTTTCAATTTCATAACTTAAGTCTTTTAGCTCACCATTTACGCTCATTATAAGAGCTTGTTTTAATAGTGACTTACTTATTTTTTCAGCGACTTCTAAACCTGTAACTTTCTTTTGAAAATTTAGTTTATTTCCATCTGGTAAAGTTATATTTGGCATTAATTAAATAGTTTCTTGTACTCTGAATAAGTAGAAAAACACATTTTTTCAACATTAAATTTTAAAATTACATTTTTTCTGGCTTCAGCTCCCAAGCCATTTAAAGTTACTTCACTTAAATTAAGTATTTCTGCTATTTTCTCACATAATTTATCAGGGTTTCCAGATTCAAATAAAAAACCAGTTTTTTCATTAATAATTGTTTCTTTCGATCCACCAATATTGCTTGCAATTATTGGTTTCTCCATTGACTGAGCTTCAACAGAAACTCTTCCGAATGCCTCCGGCTCAATAGAAGATGAAACTATTATATCTGAAATTTCATATGCAATTGGCATCAATTTAATATTCTCAATAAATTTAACTTCATTAACCAATCTGAATTGATCTACTAGTCTCAACAATTTTTTCTTATAAATATCTCTTCCTTGATCGCTTCCAAGAATAATTGCCACAAACTCTGTATCAATTATAATTTTTTTTAATTTACTAATTGCTTCTATAAACATCTCTTGCCCTTTCCAAGATGTAAGTCTTCCGGGAAGAAGTATTATTTTTTTATTATTTTCGATTTTCCATTTTTTTTTTAACAATAACTTATCAGATTCTTTTATTTTTTTTGGATCAAAATATTCTGTATTTATTCCCCTAAATATAACTAAAAATTTTTTCTCCGGTTTAAGATATATAGAATAATTATCTTTGATATGTGAAAAAATAAAATTTGAACCTGCTATAATTAGATCTGATCTAACCATAACAGAATTATAAAATTTTTTTATCGATGAATTAAAATTGTAAGTACCATGAAAAGTAGTAACAAATTTTCTTCTCGTAATTTTAGTTGCTATTAAACAAGACCAGGCTGGAGCTCTACTTCTAGCATGAACAATATCTATATTTAATATTAATATTAATATAGTTAATATAATCGTGTTTAATAAAATTAATATTGGATTTTTACTTTGAACTGGAAGTCTAATTAACTTAACCTTTTTTTTGTTTATATATTGAGTTAACTCGCCCCCGCTGGTTACGATATATGATAAACAATTATTTTCATGTAAGTAATGTGCAAGATCATAGCAGCCTGTCTCAGCTCCTCCATTTCCCAACCTTGGAATAACTTGCAAAACTTTTAATTTTGATGGCATTTATTTATTAACTATAATATCACAATATTTAACTTTATTTTATGAGTAAATTTAAATTTATAAAAATTAATAAAACAAAAAAAATAAGATACCTGTTGGTAAATAAATACTCCAAGTATTTTGTTGTTTTCTTGCATGGTTTTATGTCTGATTTAGAGGGTTCAAAACCAAAAGCTTTTACTAAGTTTTGTATAAAGAAGAAAATAGGTTTTCTAGGATTGGAATACTCAGGTCATGGAAAATCTTATGGAAAATTTACAAAAGGAAATATTTCAAGTTGGACTAGAGATGCCAAATTTATAATCAAAAAAATAGTAAGGAAAAAAAACTTTATTTTAATTGGTTCAAGTATGGGGGCCTGGATTTCAATTAATCTCTTTAAAGATTTTAATAAACAAATTAAAGGATTCTTGGGAATTGGTTCTGCTCCAGAATTTTTAGAAAAATTAATGTGGAATAAATTTTCTAAAAAAATAAAAAAAGAAATAATAAAACGAAAAATATACCAATTAAAACATGGCAATTATGAATATCCAATTACATATCAGTTAATTAAGGATGCTAAAAAAAATAAAGTTCTAAAAAAGAAAATAAATTCTAAAATACTCGTAACAATGATACATGGTAAAAAAGACGAAGTTGTTCCAGTAATTTATTCAAAAAAAGTTTTGAAAATTTTTAAAATGGCTAAAAAAAAATTAGTATTAATTACAAATGGTGATCATAGTTTATCTTCAAATAAAAATTTGAAAAAAATAACTAAAGAATTGGATCTAATAACTGAAAGTATTTAACTAGCTATACCTAATTGTTTTTTAACAGATATTGGATTTTTTAACTTGTTGAGCATTTCTTTAGGACAAACTTGATAAAAATTACTTAATTCAATTTTAAAATTTTCCAAAATATTTTTTGAAAGGTTCGAATTAGTTTCTTCAAAATGTCTTATTATAATTTTTTTTAAATAGTCTTTCCAATAATCTGCTTCCAATCTTTGCCATACAACTGTTCCAGGATTAACTCTTTTTTCAAATTCTTCATTTTTATCATAAATAAATGCCATACCACCTGTCATACCAGCGGCAAAATTATGTCCGACATCACCAAGAATAATTACATTTCCACCTGTCATGTACTCACATCCATTAGAGTCACAACCTTCTACTACTGCGTTTGCACCTGAATTTCTTACCGCAAATCTTTCCCCTGCTTGACCTGATGCGAAAAGATATCCTGATGTAGCTCCATATAATACTGTGTTGCCAATAATAGTATTTTCTTGTGAAATTAAATTACTTTCATCTTGTAATTTTATTGAAATTGTTGCTCCCGAAAGTCCTTTTCCCACGTAATCATTTGCATCACCTTTCAGATTCAACTTCATACCTTTAATACCAAATGCTCCGAATGATTGTCCAGCAGATCCTTTAAGATTTATTGTAAGAAAATTTTCCTTAAGATTGTTGTTTCCAAATTTTTTATATAAATGATGAGATATTCTTGTACCTACAGCTCTATCTGTATTTTTTATTTCATAAATTTTATCATTTTTTTTATTATTATTAATATTATTTTCAATTTCTGGCCAAATTATTTGATCTAATGTATCTGGAACTTTGTTAATTATTGGTTTTTCACAATATCTCTTATTGTTACCGGGGTCTGCTTGCACAAATAATGGGTTAAGATCTAAATCATCTAAATTGGAAGATCCTTTACTTATTTGTTTTAATAGGTCAGTTCTCCCAATTATTTCATTTAAATGCTTAAATCCTAAACTTGCTAAAATTTCTCTTACCTCCTGGGCAATAAATGTAAACAGGTTGACAATTTTATCAGGTGTTCCCGTAAATTTTTCTCTTAATTTTTCATCTTGAGTACAGACACCCACAGGACATGTATTAGAATGACACTGTCTAACCATTATACATCCCATAGCTACCAAAGCAGTAGTTGCAACTCCATATTCTTCTGCTCCCATCATTGCAGCAATGACTATATCCCTTCCGGTCTTTATTCCTCCGTCAGTTTTCAATGTAACTGAATGTCTTAAATTATTTAATGTTAAAACTTGGTTTACTTCTGTTAAACCCATCTCCCATGGAATACCCACATACTTTACGCTAGTTTGTGGTGTAGCTCCAGTTCCTCCGGAATGACCAGAAATTAAAATAATGTCAGCTTTTGCTTTAGCAACTCCAGCAGCAATCGTGCCAATTCCTGAAGATGCAACTAATTTTACTGCAACTCTAGCATTTGGATTGATTTGTTTTAAATCATAAATTAGTTGGGCTAGATCTTCTATTGAATAAATGTCGTGGTGCGGTGGTGGAGATATCAAAGTTACTCCCGGGGTTGAATGTCTTAATTTTGCAATTTCTTTTGTAACTTTAAATCCAGGAAGCTGCCCACCTTCTCCTGGTTTTGCTCCTTGTGCTATTTTTATTTCAATTTCATTACAATTGTTCAAATAGTTAATGGTTACTCCAAATCTAGCTGACGCTATTTGTTTTACTCTAGAATTTGCTGTATCTCCATTTGACATAATATTGAATCTTTCTTCATCTTCCCCTCCTTCTCCACTGCAGGAAGCTCCTTTAATTCTGTTCATTCCTATTGCCAAAGTTTCATGTGCTTCTTTAGATAATGCTCCATGAGACATGCTTCCACTTCCAAATCTTTTTAATATATTTTCAACAGGTTCAACTTCAGAAATTGATATGGAATTTCTTTCCTTAAAATCAATTAAATCCCTAAGACTTATTGGGGGAAGTTCATAAATTCCCTTGGTATATTTTTTATAAATATCGTATGAATTATTTGAAACTGCACTTTGTAACAAATGTATTAATTTACCCTGGTACTGATGTGTTTCACCATTTTTTCTATAACGATATATTCCGCCTACAGGCAAGATATTTGAGTTGGTTATAAATGCTTCTTTATGAATATTTCTAATTTTTTTTTCAATTCCAGTAAGTCCAATACCCGAAATTTTTGAATTAACACCTGGAAAAAAATCATTTACAATTGTTCTGCTAAGACCAACAGTTTCAAAGTTACATCCACCTCTATATGAACTTATTACAGATATACCCATTTTAGACATTATTTTAAGTAATCCTAAATTAACTGAAGTTATGTAACGGGTAATACATTCATCAAAACTATAGTTTCCAAAAAGATTTCTTTGGTGTCTTTGATGCAAACTGTCAAAAGCTAGGTAAGGATTCACAGTGGTTGCACCAACACCAATCATAATTGCGAAAGAATGCGTATCCAAACATTCTCCTGACTGTACGTTAATAGACACATATCCTCTTAACCCAAGTTTAATTAAACTAGTATTTACAGCTCCAACGCATAAAAGCATTGGAATTGGACATCTATTTTCAGATATATTTTTGTCAGACAATACTAGTTGGGTTATTCCTTCTCTAGCAGCAATTTCGGCATCTTGTACTAATTTTTCTATTGCTTCTTCTAAGTTTTGATTTTCATCGATTGAACAGTCAATAATTTTATAATTTTTCCCAAAATAATTAATAAACTTATCAAATTGTGAATTTGATAAAATTGGACTATCTAGTACATAGATATTTTCTTCAGTTAAATTAGAAAAATCTAAAATATTTCCTAAATTACCGAATCTAGTTTTTAGACTCATTACTTTATTTTCTCTTAAAGAATCGATTGGAGGATTTGTCACTTGACTAAAATTTTGTCTAAAAAAATGATACAAAGGTCTATATTTATCAGAAAGAACTGCTAATGGCGTGTCATCACCCATTGAGCCAGTTGCTTCTTTAGCATCTTCTGCCATTGGATGTAAAATTAATTCTAAATCTTCTAAACTATATCCAAATGTATGTTGTCTTCTTTTTAGCTCTAAACCTTCATAACTATTTTTTTCGTTTTGAATTAAAAACTTCTTATCAAGATCAATAATTTGATTATTAAAATGCTTATATTCTTTAGCTAAATAATTTTTTATTTCACTATTTTTATAAACTTTTCCTTTTTTTATTCTTACTCCAATTATTTCACCAGGTCCTAATCTTCCTTTAGTAACTATTTTTTTTTCATTTAAATTGATCATTCCAGTTTCCGAACCAGCAAATAAAAGTTTATCACTTGTTATTGTATATCTTAATGGACGTAGACCATTTCGATCAGTAGCAACAATAACCCATTCATTATCTGTGCCTGCAATAGCTGCTGGTCCATCCCAAGGCTCCATTGTGCTATTTAAAAAATTAAATAATTGAAGATGATCTTTCGGTAATATTTTACTTTTTTTTGACCAAGCATCAGGAATTAACATAAGTTTTGCTAATGGAGCAGAATGTCCTGACATATTTAGTAATTCAAATACATTATCTAATGATGCGGAGTCTGAATTTCCTGATGGTATAACTGGTTTTAAATTTTCCATATCTTCAAACAATGGGTTAAACATTTCTTGTTCATGAACTTTCATCCAATTTATATTTCCTTTAAGTGTGTTGATTTCTCCATTATGCGCTATTGATCTAAATGGTTGTGCTAAGTCCCAACTTGGAGCAGTATTTGTAGAAAAACGTTGATGAAAAATTGCATATCTAGATATAAATCTTTCATCTTTTAAATCAGTATAAAAATCTGAAAGAGCTTCAGCCAAAAACATCCCTTTATAAATTATTGATTTAGAACTAAATGAACAAATATAGAAATTATTTAAATGACTTTTTGTACATTCTTTTTCAATTCTTCTTCTAGTTTCGTATAATTTTCTCTCTAAATTTTTTTCAATTATAGATTTGTCATTATTAGCAAAAAGTACTTGAGTAATTTCAGGTCTAGTTATTTCAGCTTTTTCACCTAGCACAGATGGGTTTACTGGAACTTGTCTCCAACCATAAATTTTAAAATTATTTTTTGTTAATTCACTTTCTACAATAATTCGGCAAGCTTCTTGGGCATAATAATCATTTCTGGGAAGAAAAATCATTCCTACACACACATTTGTATTGCCATGTTTTTGACCTCTTGATTCAATCTTTTCTATAAAAAAATTAGATGGAATTTCAATGTGAATTCCTGCTCCGTCTCCAGTTTTTCCATCAGCATCAATAGCTCCTCTATGCCATACTGCTTTCAAAGCTTTGATTCCATATTCGACAACTTCTCTTTTTTTTGTACCATCGGTAGAAGCCACAAGTCCCACACCACATGCATCGTGTTCCATTTGCTTTGAATAAACATAATTTTTTTCTAATAATCTTAAATTTTTTTCTCTAATATCCATTAAGCAACTTTTTTTTTTTTATTTAAATTAATATATTTTATTATTGATTGCGCAACATCTCTCCCATCTTTAATTGCCCAAACTACAAGTGATGCACCTCTTACTATGTCTCCAGCCGCAAAAACACCTGGTATTGAAGTTTCCATTGTATCAAAATCTATTTTTAAAGTTCCCCATTTTGTGACTTTCAGTTTTTCTTCATAAAATAAATTTGGAAGATTCTCGGGGTCAAATCCAAGTGCTTTTATAACTAAATCTGCTTTAATATTAAAATTAGAATTTTCTATTATAATTGGCTTTTTTCTTCCTGTATCATCTGGTTCTCCTAATTCAATTCTCTCTACATCTAAACTTTCAATTTTATTTTTTCCTAAAAATTTTTTTGGGGCTGTCAGCCATACAAATTCTACTCCCTCTTCTTCTGCATTATTAACTTCTCGTAATGAACCTGGCATATTTTCCTTATCTCTTCTATATAAACACTTCACTGATTTTGCTTCTTGTCTTACTGCAGTTCTAACACAATCCATTGCTGTATCTCCTCCTCCTATTACAACAACATTTTTTCCGTTAGCATTTAATGTTCCGTTATCAAATAGCTTTACCTCATCTCCTAGTCCTTTTTTGTTTGAAGCAGTAAGAAAATCCATAGCTGGAAAAATATTATCTAGGTCGCTTCCTGGCAAATCTACTTCTCTAGCTTTATATACTCCTGTCGAAATCAAAATGGCATTATGTTTTTTTCTTAATTCTTGCAGTGTTGAATCTTTTCCTATCTCAAAATTATTTATAAATTTTATTCCACCTTTTTTTAATAATTCTGTTCTTCTTTCAACTACAAGTTTTTCTAATTTAAAATTTGGAATTCCATAAATTAAAAGACCACCATTTCGATCGTATCTATCATAAACTGTTACTTGAAATCCTTTTTTTCTCAATTCTTCTGCACATGCCAGTCCTGCTGGACCAGCTCCGATTATTCCAATACTCTCTTCTTTTTCATTTTGGATTTCAATTGGTTTTACCCAACCATTAGCCCAGGCATTTTCAGTTATAAATTTTTCTACAGATCCTATTGTTACTGTGCCATGTCCAGATTGTTCAATAACACAATTTCCTTCACATAATCTGTCCTGGGGGCATATTCTTCCACATACTTCTGGCATATTATTGGTACTTTGAGACAGTTCATATGCTTCATGTAATCTTCCTTCAGCAGTTAGTTTTAGCCAATCTGGTATGTTATTGCTTAAAGGGCAGTGGACTTGGCAAAATGGAACTCCACATTGAGAACATCTACTTGATTGTTCTTTTGCTTTTTCACTAATAAATTCTCTGTAAATTTCATTAAAATCCCCTTTTCTTTCACCTGTGTCTCTTTTAGGAGGATTTTGTTGACCTATTTTTACAAATTTTAGCATTTTCTCTGCCATAATATAATTCATATATCTCAATATATTGCTCACTTAAAGCATAATTGGGTCATATATACTGACCTTAATTATATTTTTAATAGTGTTTTTAGGGCCTTTTTACTTTTTTGCATATCTATTATGTTTTCATGGAATTGCTTTATTTTCGATATATTTAGTTTACGAACGAATTGCCCTTATGATTACATATTATTTAGAAGTATTAATTCTATCTTTTGTGCAGGGATTTTTTGAATTTATACCCGTAAGTTCATCTGCACATTTAATTGTAATATCAAAAATTACTGAATTTGACTTTAGATCCATTGAGATTGATATAAGTTTACACTTGGGTTCACTAATTGCGATTATATTTTATTTCAGAAAAGATTTTGTCAATATTTTTCAAAATAAAAATTTACTAAATTTAATATTTTTTGGCTCTATACCTTTAATAATATTTGGTTACTTCTTTTATACAACTGGTCTAATAGAATATTTAAGAGAAATAAAAATAATTGCATGGACAACCTTGCTCTTCGGGATTTTACTTTACTTTGCTGATAGATTTAAAATACAAAGGTACATTGATAAAGATCTTACTTTAAAAAATATTTTTTTAATTGGTTTACTACAAGTTCTTGCTTTAATGCCGGGTGTAAGCAGATCTGGAATTGTGATAACAGCTGGAAGATTTC
>CABXMS010000014.1 GCA_902513415.1 uncultured Pelagibacteraceae bacterium | reverse complement strand
AAAGTCAAGGAAAGTCAGGAAAAAATTAAGAAGATTGAAGCAGAAGGTATATCTGGCGGCAATTCTGTAAAATTAATTCTAAATGGAGAAGGGGAAATAGTAAAATTAGATCTGTCTCAAGAAATTTTAAATGAAGATAAATCAGTTATTGAAGATTTAATTGTTGCTGCACACAATAATGCTAAATCTAAATTGAAAACAAAAACCTCAGAAGAAATATCAAAAGCTACCGATGTGTTTGGCATACCTGGTTTTAAATGGCCTTTATAATTAATGCAAGATATTAACGAAATAGATGAATTAATAAAATTAATTTCAAAACTACCAGGTTTAGGTCCTAAATCTGCAAGGAGAATTATCTTAAAGTTAATTAACAATCGAAATGAATTGATGAAGCCAATGTTGGATACATTAAATAATGTTTTTAAAAATATATCAAGATGCCAGTCTTGCGGAACATTAAAATCAATCAAGTTCGGATGTGGTAATTGCGAAAATATAAATAAAAAGTATAACAAAATATGTGTCGTAGAAAATATAGCGGACCAGTGGAGCATCCAAAATTCAAGTATTTATGAAGGGTATTTTCATATTCTTGGAGGAACCATTTCAACTTCTTCTAGCCATCGAAAAGAAGACTTATTAATTGATTCATTAATAAAAAGAGTAAATAAAGAAAATATTGAAGAAGTAATTTTGGCAACTAGCGCTACAGTAGAAGGTCAAACAACAGCATTTTATATTGAGGATAGTTTAAAGAAATGTGATGTAAAAATTTCTAAGCTTGCCCAAGGATTGCCTATTGGAGGAGAGATTGAAAATTTAGATGACGGAACATTGTTGTCAGCGTTTAAAAATAGGCACGGACTTCATGAAAAAAAAAATGATTAGTTTTTTTTCAGCAGTCTATTTAAGTGTAGAATAGGTTCAGTATATCCCGAAGGTTGAGATCTTCCGTGAAATATAAGTTCACAAGCGGCCTTAAATGATATTGATTTGTCAAAATTTCCAGACATGGGTTGATACGGAGCTTCTCCTTTTAGAGCAGGGTCTTTAATATTTTGGTTGTCTACAATTTTTGCCATTTTTTTCATAATTTCTAAAACTTGTTTTTTGCTGCATATACCGTGATATAGCCAATTAGCAATGTGTTGACTGCTTATTCGGCAAGTAGCTCTGTCTTCCATTAAGCCAATACCATTTATATCAGGAACTTTAGAACAACCAACAGATTGATCTATCCATCTAACCACATAGCCCAAAATTCCCTGTGCATTATTTTTTAACTCATTATTTATTTCTTCCATTGACCAATTAGTTCTTTCAGTAATAGGTATAGTTAAAAGATCAGAAAGTTTAGAAGGTTTTCTTTTTAATAATTCTTTTTGTTTAGCAAACACATCTACCTCATGATAATGCAAAACATGTAGACCTGCTGCTGTAGGGGAAGGTACCCATGCACAATTAGCCCCGCTTAATGGATGGCCGATTTTCTGTTTCATCATATCTGCCATTAAGTCTGGAGCCGGATACATTCCTTTTCCTATCTGTGCTTTGCCAGAAAATCCACAAGACAGACCAACATCTACATTATTATTTTCGTAAGCTTTTATCCATTTTGATGATTTCATTTCTCCTTTTTTTATCATTGGGCCTACTTCCATCGAAGTATGAATTTCATCTCCTGTTCTGTCTAAAAATCCAGTATTTATGAAGAAGACTCTATTTTTTAAAGATCTAATGCACTCCTTTAAATTTACCGAAGTCCTTCTTTCTTCATCCATTATACCAACAAGAATTTGATATTTTCTTAATTTTAAAATTTTTTCTACTTTTTCAAAAATTAAATCAGTAAATGAGCATTCATCTGGCCCATGCATTTTTGGCTTAACTATGTAAATAGAGTTTGTTTTGGAATTTCTCTTTTTTTTAAAATCATGAAGACATGCAAGTGATGTAATAAAAGCATCAAGGATGCCCTCTGGACATTCAGAACCATCTTTTAAAAGAATAGCTGGATTAGTCATAAGATGCCCAACATTTCTATTTAATAGCAATGATCTACCTTGTAATTTAAATTTTTTACCTTTAGGGGATATAAAATTTTTATCAGAATTTAATTTTCTTAAAATATTTTTTCCTTTTTTATTAAACTTTATTTTTAAATCACCTTTCATTAAGCCCAACCAATTTCTATACCCAATAACTTTGTCTTCAGCATCAACAGCGGCTACACTATCTTCATGATCACAGATAGTTGAAATAGCAGATTCCAGAATGATATCATGTATTTTTATTTTATCTTGATTTCCCTCAGGATTATTAATTTCCATTTCACCAGATTGATCAATCAAAATTTCTATATGAAGATTGTTATTTATGAATAAAAGAGAAGATAGTTGATTTGATCTTTTATTATAACCAATAAATTGTTTGGGATTTTTTAATTTTAAATATAATTTATTATTTTTTACTTCTGGAATTTTTTTTAAGTATTTCCAACTTTCATCTTTTAAAGGAATATACTTGTCTAATAGACCACGAGCATAATCAATTACTTTTTTTCCTCTTATCGGGTTATATGTTTTTCCTCTCAAAGCTCCATGTGTTTCCGGAATTAAATCTGTGCCATACAAGCTATCATATAAACTTACCCATCTCGCATTAGCAGCATTTAATAAAAATCTTGCATTAGAAACAGGGCACACTAGTTGAGGACCACAAATATTTGATATTTCCTTGTCTACTTTTTTTGCTTTAATTTTGAAATTTTTTTCATATTTTTTTAAATAACCAATTTTTTTTAAAAATTTTTGATATTTTTTTATATTGATTTTTTTATTTTTTCTATCTTTGTGCCAGCCATCTATTTTTTTTTGTAATTCTTCCCTTAATTCTAATAGTCTTTTATTTTTTGGTGCTAATTCGTGGATACATTTATCAAATTGATTCCAAAAATTCTTTTTTTTAATTTTAATTCCAGGTAATAGTTCTCTATTCACAAAATTTAGTAGATTTTCAGAAACAGATAAATTTTCTATTTTAATATATTTCTCAGCCATTTTTTCATATTAATTATATAACATTTTACCTAAATTAAATTATTTTAAGAACACTTTATTGCCTTTTTTAGGTATAATAAACATGAGGTGATGAAAAATTATCTAAATTTTGAAACGGATATTAAAAAGCTAGAAGCTGAATTAGATCAATTAAAAGATCCATTCAATCAAGAAGGTTTATCAGAAATAGATACAGACAAGATTTCAAAAATACAAAATCAAATAGATATTAAGCTAAAAGAAATTTACTCAAATCTTGATCCGTGGCAAACTTCTCAAGTTGCTAGACACGAAGAAAGACCAAAGGCAAAATTTTTTATAAACAATTTATTTGAAGACTTTATTCCTTTGGCTGGAGACAGATATTATTCGGAAGATAAATCTGTAATCGCTGGTTTTGCTAAATTTGAAGGAAAATCAGTATTGGTTATTGGTCAAGAAAAAGGAGATGATTTGGATTCAAGAATTGAAAGAAATTTTGGAATGATGAAGCCAGAGGGTTATAGAAAAACAATAAGACTTATGAAGCTAGCGGATAAATTTAATATCCCAGTTATAATTTTTATAGATACTCCTGGTGCTTATCCCGGAGTTGGAGCTGAAGAAAGAGGTCAAGCAGAAGCAATAGCTAAATCCATAGAGTGTTCCATGGAGTTAAAGGTTCCAACTATTTCAATAATTATTGGAGAAGGAGGATCTGGCGGAGCTATAGCTTTAGCATCATCAAATAAAGTTTTAATGTTACAAAATGCGATATATTCTGTAATTTCCCCAGAAGGATGTGCAACAATACTTTGGAGAGATCCCAAAAAAACCTTAGAAGCTGCAAAAGCAATGAAATTAACTTCTAAAGAATTGTTAGATTTAGAAATTATTGATGAGATTATCCCAGAACCTTTGGGCGGCGCACACAGAGATAAAGAAATCATATTACATAATGTAAGAACTTCAATTTCTTCAAATTTAGAAAATTATATGAATATGAGTAAGGAAGAAATTTTTCTTCAAAGAAAAAATAAATTTTTAGCGATTGGTAGAAACAAAGGGTTTACAAAAAATTCCGAGACTAAAGAAAGCTTAACTCTAAAAACCTCTTTTTTAGAAAAAATTAAAAATAAAATTTACCAAAACACAAAAATTTATTTTATATCAATATCTATTTTAGCAATTGTTTTAGTTCTTGCGTTATTATTATAATGCCCCACAACAGTGCTTAAATTTTTTACCAGAATTACATGGGCAAGGTTCATTTCTTCCTATTTTTTTGTTAGCAAATCTTTCTAAATTTTTTTTACTCATTTGATTTTGATTTTGATTTGCGATTTCTTTTTTTTCTAATATTTTTAAATTAAATAGTATTGTGATTAAATCTGATTTTAATTTATTTAATAAATTCTCAAATAATGTAAATGCTTCTTTTTTATATTCTATTAGAGGATCTCTTTGGCCATAAGACCTTAACCCAATAACTTGTCTCAGTTGTTCTAGATATTGTATGTGCATTTTCCAATTTTGATCAATTAACTGTAAAAAAATAGTTTTTTCAATTTGTTCTGCCTGATCTGAACCAAGCAATTTTATTCTTTCATCTCTTTTTAATTTAAATCTTTCCTTTATTTTATTTGAAAAATTATCAGCATTAGTTTCTTCTAATAATTTAATCTCATCGTCGTTAAATGCTTTTCCAGATAAAATCTTTATTTGGTTTATAAAATCACTATTTTTTGAGCTAATTATGTGTTTTTTTTTATGTTCTGTTAAATTTGAAATTATTTCATCCAAAAAGTCATCAGCATAATTCAAAGCTTCTTTTTTGAAAATTATATTATTTCTTTGTTTAAATACCACCTGTCTTTGGTCATTAAGAACATTATCAAATTTTAAAAGAGTTTTTCTTATATCAAAATTTCTAGCCTCAACTTTTTGTTGAGCTCTTTCCAAAGCTTTATTTATCCAAGGATGATCTATGCTTTCTCCATCTTTCAGTCCAAGTTTTTCCAGTATATTGTTCATGGACTCTGAACCAAATATTCTCATTAAATCATCTTCAAGACTGACATAAAAAATTGAATTACCTTCATCCCCTTGTCTTCCTGATCTTCCCCTAGCTTGATTGTCTACTCTTCTACTTTCCATTCTTTCTGTACCAATTACAAATAATCCTCCCAAAGATTTAATTTCTTGTTTATCATTTTCCTGTTCATTTTTTGATTTTCCCCCTAATTTAATATCTACTCCTCTTCCCGATATACTAGTAGTTATAATAACAGAATATTTTTTACCTGCATTTGCAATGATTTCTGCTTCACTTTCATGATTTTTTGCATTTAGCACTACATGTTTAATATTTTTTTTATTTAATAAATTTGAATAATGTTCTGACTTATTTACACTTGCAGTAAAAACCAAGATGGGTTGCCCGGCTTTATTGTGGGCTGTAATTTTATTAATTATTGCATTATCTTTTTCAATTGATGTTCTAAATATTTGATCGTTCCAATCTTTTCTAATCATTTTTTTATTTGTTGGTATTACCAAGACAGGAAGATTATAAATTTCAAAAAATTCCTCAGATTCAGTAACAGCTGTTCCAGTACATCCAGAAATTTTTGAATAAAGTTTAAAATAATTTTGGTAAGTTATTGATGCCATTGTCTGATTTTCTGTATGAATTTCAACTTTTTCTTTTGCTTCAATACTTTGATGCAGTCCATCTCCAAAACGTCTGCCTGGTAGCTGTCTACCAGTTTGTTCGTCTATTATTATTACCTGTCCATCTTTAACCATGTAGTCTCTTCCATTTTGAAATAAATGATTGGCCCTTAGAGATTGATTTACAAGATGAACTAAATTTATATTTTCGGGATCATAAAAATTATTGTTTTTTAAAATTTCTGCTTTTGAGAATATTTTTTCAACCTCATCAATACCTTTATTTGTTAATAAAATATTTTTATCTTTTTCATCAATTTCAAAACTTTCTTTATTTAAATTATTAATCAGTTTATCGACTACTTCATACTGACTTTTTTTATCTTCTACTGCACCAGAAATAATTAATGGTGTTCTAGCTTCATCAATCAAGCAGGAATCAATTTCATCTACTATTGCAAAATTATGACCTCTTTGAACCATAGTTTGAGATGAAAATTTCATATTATCTCTTAAATAATCAAATCCTAACTCACTATTAGTTGCATAAGTGACATCACAATTATAATTTGCTTTTCTTTCATCATCAGATTGTTCATTGTTAATGTAGCCAGTAGATAGACCCAAGTATTTAAATATTTTACCCATATTTAAACAATCTCTTTTTGCCAAATAATCGTTAACAGTAACTACATGCACTCCTTTTTTTTCAAGGGCGTTCAAATAAGCTGCAAGAACAATAGTTAAAGTTTTTCCTTCTCCAGTTTTCATTTCAGCTATTTTATTTTCATGGAGAGCTACACCCCCAACAATTTGGACATCAAAGTGTCTTTCATTGTTTACTCTTTTTGATGCTTCTCTTACTAAAGCAAAAGCCTCAGGCAAGATATTATCAAGTGAGGTTCCACTTTTTACCTTTTCAATTAATTTTTCTGTTTTTGGTTTGAAGTCACTTTCTGGTAGTTTTGATATATTATTTTCAAAATCATTGACTTTTGTTACAATTTTTTGAATTCTATCAAGCTCTTTTTCATTGCCTGATTTAATAAATTTTGACAATATTTTTAAAGGATTAAGCATTTAGTTATAATCTTATATAAATTAGTTTAATGATTTAATATAGTAACTAAATCAAATTTTTAAATACTATGGCAATAAACATTGAGAATTTTTTTAATTCAAAAAACAAAGACTCTAAAATGGGAGATTTCCAGGATTTAGATCATTTAGATGGAGTATCAATATCAACGACTAGTGCTAATTTATATGGAAATCATAGAGATGACCTTGTTTTATTTTATTTTAGAGATGGAGCAAATCATGCTTCAGTTTATACACAGTCAAAGTTAATCTCTGAAAATATTAAATGGAACTTAAATATTAAATCAAAAAAAATAAAATGCTTACTGGTCAATACTAGAAACGCTAATGCTTTAACTGGAAAAAATGGTTTTAAAGGACTTAAAATTATAGCTGAGAATTTATCCGAACAGTTAACCGAAAAACAAAAGGTGGATGAAGAGAAGCCTGAGAAAATTAAATCAATCGAAATACTTTTTGGTTGTACTGGAACAATAGGTGAAATTTTTCCAACAGATAAAATAAAATTTTGCATACCAGATTTAATTGAAAAAATTAAATATACTCAAAACAAATATATCTGGATGAAAGCAGCAATGGGAATTATGACGACTGATCTAAAACCAAAACTTGCAATGGAAGAATGTAGCATTGGAAATAAAGTTGTAAAAATTTATGGAATTGCCAAAGGATCTGGTATGATTTACCCAAATATGGCAACAACTTTGGGCTATATTTTTACTGATGCAGATATTTCATCAAAAGTATTAAAACAATTATTAAGAAAAAATATTAGTACAACATTTAATGCAGTTTCATGTGATGGTGATACAAGCACAAACGATATGGTATCAATTTTTGCTACAGGAAAAGTAAGAAATGCTGAAATAAAAAATGTTAATGATAATAAGCTAGTTGAATTTAATAAATCTTTACATGCTGTTCTATTAAATCTAGCAAAAAGAATTGCGGCAGACGGAGAAGGAGCTTCAAAGTTTATTACAGTAAACACATTAAACTGCAAAACTGAGGATGATGCTAAAAAAATATCTTTTTCAATAGCAAATTCTCCTTTAGTTAAAACTGCTATTGCAGGTGAAGACCCTAATTGGGGTAGAATTATTATGGCGATTGGTAAAGCAAATATAAATATTAATCCTAATAAAATATCTTTAAAAATTGGTCCATTTAAAATAATTGAAAAGGGACAATTATTTGGTTCCTACAAAGAAAATGAGGTTGCAGATTATATGAAGGAGGAAAAAATAGATATTTATGTGGACTTAAATATAGGAAAAAAAAATTTTGTAGCTTATACAATGGATTTAACAAAAAAATACATTGAAATTAATTCAGACTATAGAACCTAGGCTATTGAAAAGTAAAAATTTGATATTAAATTTAAATTATGATTAAGTACGAATTAAATTGCAAAGACTGTCTAAGTGTTTTTGACAGTTGGTTTTCCTCTTCTAAAGAATTTGAAAAATTAAATAAAAAAAAATATTTAAATTGTCCGAATTGCAATTCAATTTGTATTGAAAAATCTTTAATGACACCAACAGTTCTAAATTCTAAGAAAAATTCTAAGAAATTGGAAAATTCTAAAATAAAAGAAATTAAAGAAAAATTAAAAGAATACCAAAATTTTATAAAAAATAATTTTGATTATGTGGGGGAGAACTTTACTTATGAAGCTAGATCTATTCATTATGGAGATAAAAAAAGAAAAAAAGGTATTTATGGGAAGGCTAAAATTGAAGATATTAAAGAACTAAATGAAGAAGGAATTGAAACAGAAAATATACCTTGGGTTAATGAGAATGAAAATTAGAATTTTTTAAATTCTACAATATAATTAACAGATTTATCATTGCTAACACTCCATTTATTACTAAATGGACTGAATTTTATTCCATCGATTTTCTCCAATTTGAGTGAACATTTTTTACCACAATTAATTAATTTAGAAGGATGTACAAATTTTTCCCACTCATGTGTTCCAATAGGCAACCATCTAAGTATATATTCCGCACCCACTATTGCAAATAAAAATGATTTTAATGTTTTATTTAAAGTTGCAACATACATTAGACCATTAATTTTTAAAAGCTCAGAACTTTTATTTAAAAAAAAATCTAAATCATCGACATGCTCAACTATTTCCATATTTAATATAACATCAAATTTTTTATCAATTTTTAAATTTTCAGGTGAAGAACATTTATAATTAATTTTTAATTTACTTTTTTTAAGGTGTGCTTTTGCAATTTTTATATTTTTCAAAGATGCATCTATGCCCGTAACATTTGCACCCATTCTGCTCATAGGTTCGGTAAGTAACCCACCCCCACATCCTATATCTAATATATCTATATTTTTTAGTGGTAAAATATTATTATTTATATCGAAGTTTTTTATTATACCATCTTTTATGTATTTAATTCTTATCGGATTAAATTTATGTAAAGGCTTAAATTTTCCTTCTGGATTCCACCATTCATCAGCTATTTTTGAAAATTTATCGATTTCTTCTTTATTTATCGTACTTCTTTTCATTGTTAGTTGACTTTACATTTAAGATGTATTTTATCAATATATTTAAATTTTTAAAAAAATTTTATCAATGAAAATTGTTGTTCTTAAATTCGGAGGTACTTCTGTTGGTACGGTAGATAGGATTAAAAAAGTAGCCAACACAATTATCAAATATACAAAAAAAAAATATAAAGTTATAGTTGTTTCTTCCGCAATGAGCGGGGCTACTAATGATTTGGTAAAAAAATCTCAAAGCTTAAGTCACGAATTTGAAAAGTCAGAATATGATACATTGGTATCATCCGGTGAACAAATTGCATGTGCATTAATTGCTGGAAGATTAAATCATCTTGGTTATAAATCTCAATCATGGATGGGATGGCAAATTCCAATTTTAACCGATAATAATCATAGTGCTGCGAGAATAATTCAAATCAATAAAAAAAAAATAATTAATTATTTGAAAATAGGAGGTGTGCCTATAATTGCAGGTTTTCAAGGCATTAATTTAAAAGGAAGAATAACAACATTGGGTAGAGGAGGCTCAGATGCTAGTGCAATAATGCTTGCAAAATATTTTAATGCAAAAAAATGTGTAATTTTTACAGATGTAACAGGTGTTATGACTACTGATCCACGTGTTTATAAAAATGCAAAAAAAATAAAAGTTATTTCTTATGAAGAAATGTTAGAAATGGCGTCTTCAGGTTCAAAAGTAATGCAATCCACATCCATACAAGACGCAAGATTAAATAGAATAGACATTGATGTAAAATCTTCTTTTGTAAAAAAAAATGGAACTATAATTACAAAACGAAAAAATATAATTAATAATAAAATTATTACTGGAATATCATCAACTAAAAGCGATGCCAAAGTAACATTAGTTGGTGTGAAAGACAAACCAGGAATAGCAGCCTCTATCTTTAAACCACTTTCGCAAAATTATATAAATGTTGATATGGTTGTACAAAATATATCTGCAGATGGAAAGGAAACTGATTTAACATTCACAATTAAATCTGATGATCTTCTCAAAACTCAAAAATTAATTAAAAAAAATAATAATATTAAATATAGAAATTTAATCATCGATAAGAATGTATCGAAAGTTTCAATAATAGGTGTTGGTATGATTGCTACCCCCGGTGTAACTTATCGTATGTTTCAATCTTTAAGTAAAAAAAATATTAATATTTTAGTTATATCAACTTCTGAAATTAAAATATCTGTTTTGATAGATAGAAAAAATGTTAAGAAAGCAGTTTCAGCTCTTCATAAGGAATTTAAATTAGATATATAAATAAAAAATGAGTATTAGACCCTTTAGAGATATAAAAAGAAAAAAAACTCGAGAAATTAAAGTTGGAAATGTTGTTATAGGTGGCAATAATTCAATCTCAGTACAATCAATGACAAACACTCTTACAAAAAATGTAAAAGAGACTTTGCGCCAGATAAATGAAATAGCCAATGAAGGAGCCGATCTAGTAAGAGTTTCTGTTCCTGATGAAGAAAGTAGTGCAGCTCTTAAAGAAATAACAAAACATTCATCTATCCCAATAATTGCAGATATACATTTTCACTATAAAAGAGCATTAGAATCTGCTGAAAATGGTGCAAAGTGTCTAAGAATAAACCCAGGAAACATTGGAGATAAAAAAAAAATAAAAGAAGTTATTAATGCTGCAAAGAATAATGATTGCGCAATTAGGATTGGTGTTAACTCTGGATCATTAGAAAAAGATATTTTAGAGAAATACAAGGAGCCTTGCCCCGAAGCATTAGTGGAAAGTGCGATCAGAAATATAAAAATTATTGAGGAAGAAAATTTTTTTAATTTTAAAGTAAGCGTTAAATCTTCAGACATCTTTTTGTCAATTGCAGCTTATAGACAACTATCTAAATTAATTAATTATCCCCTTCACCTTGGTATTACTGAATCAGGAAGTTTTATACCTGGAAGTATCAAGTCATCAATTGGTTTAGGTGTTTTACTTTTGGAAGGAATAGGAGACACAATAAGAGTTTCACTTTCAGACGACCCAGTTAAAGAAGTTAGGATTGGTAATGAAATATTGAAGTCTTTAAATCTTAGAAATAGGGGGGTAAAAATAATTTCATGTCCATCATGTGCGAGACAAGGGTTTCAGGTAATAGATACAGTGAAGTTACTGGAGGAAAAACTTTCACACATTAAAACTCCTATAACTTTATCTATCATAGGGTGTGTTGTAAATGGGCCAGGTGAGGCAGCTTTAACTGATATAGGAATTACAGGGGGTGGAAAAAATAGTAACATGCTGTATATAAAAGGTGTTCAATTTGAGAAATTATCAAATCAAGACATTATTCCAAAAATAGTTGACCTTGTCGAAAAAAGGGTTGAAGAAATAGAAAAGCAAAATTAATGATACCTTTTGAAAAAGTAAGAGATTTAATCTCTAAACACTCTTTATTAGAAAAAAATTTATCTTCTGAAGAAATAGATAAAAAAAAATATGCCGAAATGTCCAAAGAATATTCAAATCTTAATGAAATAATTGATGAAGCCAAAGAATATTCAAAATTTGAAGATTCAAAAAAAGATTTAGAAAAAATAATAAATGACAATAATAATGAAAATGAAATGAGAGAGCTCGCTAAGCAAGAATTAGATGATTTATATAAAAAAAATTTAACAAATGAAAAAAAAATAAAAGTATTTTTATTACCAAAAGATGATGCTGATGCAAAAAATGCAATAATAGAAATTAGAGCTGGTACTGGAGGATTAGAAGCGAGTCTTTTTGCTTCAGATTTATTTAAAATGTATGAAAAAATAAGTCATAAAAAAAAATGGACTATAGAAATTATTAGCATTTCAAAAAGTGATGCTGGAGGACTTAAAGAAGTAATTGCTGCAGTGAAAGGAAAGAACATTTATTCATCTTTAAAATATGAAAGTGGAGTTCATAGAGTACAAAGAGTACCTGATACCGAGACTCAAGGAAGAGTGCATACTTCGGCTGCAACAGTTGCGGTTTTACCTGAGGCAGAAGAAGTTGATGTAAAAATTGAAGACAAAGATCTTCGTATAGATGTTTTTAGAAGCAGTGGTCCCGGAGGTCAAAGTGTAAATACAACTGACTCTGCTGTGAGAATTACTCACATTCCAACAGGAATAGTTGTAAGTCAACAAGATGAAAAATCCCAGATTAGAAATAAAGAAAAAGGTTTAAAAATATTAAGATCCAGAATCTATGAATTGGAAAGACAAAAAAGAGATGCAGAAAGATCTAAAGATAGAAAAAGTAAAATCGGAACTGGCGATCGTTCAGAGAGAATAAGAACTTATAACTTCCCACAAGGAAGAGTAACAGATCATAGAATCAATCTTACTTTGCATAAATTAGAAGAATTTATGCTAGGTGAAATTTTTGATGAAATGATTGAAAGTTTAACGCTTGAAGCGCAGGAAGAGGAATTAAAAAATTTAAGCCAATGAATTATCAACAAGCACTATTTAATGCCAATAAGATACTTAAAGAAAATTTAATAAAAAGTTATTTATTGGATTCTGAAATTTTACTTTCGCACATGATAAAAGTTGAAAGAGATAAGCTACTGTTGAATCCAAATGGAAAAATACATGATGTTGATTATAAAAAATTTATTGATTTAATATTAAGGAGAAAAAAAGGAGAACCAATTGCTTATATTATAGGCTTCAAGGAATTTTGGAAAAATAAATTTTTAGTAAATTCTAACGTACTAATTCCACGACCGGACAGTGAAGTTATTGTAGAGCAAGCTTTAAAAATAATACCAAAAGAAGCTTCTTTAAATATACTAGATATAGGGACAGGTTCAGGATGTATAATTCTTTCAATACTCAAAGAGAGGAAAAAGTGTTTTGGTACTGGCATAGATATTTCTCTAAAAGCTTTAAAAGTAGCTAAAATTAATGCAAAAATACAACAAATAAAAAATAGAATTAAATTTTTTAACTCCGATATTGACAAGTTTTGTTTAGGTAAATATGATGTTGTCATATCAAATCCTCCATACATAGATAGTTTTAGGATAAACTATTTGGATAATGATATTAAGAATTATGAGCCCAAAGTTGCTTTAGATGGAGGAATTGGCGGACTCTCGTGTATTGATGTAGTAATAAAAAAAAGTTCTAGATTGATAAAAAAAAAAGGAAAACTATTAATTGAAATTGGTAGTAATCAATTTGATAAAACAAAGAAACTATTGAATAAAAAGAATTTTTACATAAACAAAATAGTAAAAGATTTAGGAAATAATGATAGATGTATATTGTCAACAAAAAATTAAAACATTTTTTATTTAATGAGACATTATAAAAATAATCACAAAAGAAGTAGATTTAGAAGCAATGGAGATAGGAATTTTCATAGAAATGGAAATGAAAAAATCAACACGGATTTTTCAAATGTTTCTAACTTTAAAAGACAAATTCATTCTAGAAATAATCTGAATTTATCAAAGTTAATTGAAAAATATACAAATTTTGCTAGAGAAGCTTTGTCAAATGGAGACAAGATTCAATCGGAAAACTATCTTCAGCACGCTGATCATTTTACTAGATTGCAAGCTGAAAAAGAAAATATAAAAAAAAGCGAAACAAGCAATGTAGCTTCAAATAACATTTATTCCAAGCCAGAAAAATCATACGAGTCTAGCGAAAAAAAAAATCAGAAAGAAAGTAATCCTGAAAGTTAATTATTTTTAGCAATTAACTCCGATTTCAATACATTAATTTTAATTTTTTCTATTTCAAAAATTTTTCTATCTTCACCCTTAAGAATTTTTCCAGATGGAAGTTTAAGTGTTTGTGAATTAATTTTTCTTCCATTTTCAACTACTTCATAATGTAGATGTGGACCTGTAGACATTCCTGTAGATCCAACATAACCAATTATTTGACCTTGTTTAACTCTTGTTCCTTCCTTTATGCCTCTTGCAAATTTAGACATGTGTGCATAAATTGTTGAGTAGGTTGAATTATGTTTTATTTTTACACAATTT
>CABXMS010000013.1 GCA_902513415.1 uncultured Pelagibacteraceae bacterium | reverse complement strand
CAATAAAGAAATATATTTAGTTCCAAAAATATGACCAACTATTCCTGATGTTGGTGGAACTGTAGCTAACCAAAGATATCCAAAAGTTATTCCAAATATTAGTGCATTTATTGTGCTAGGAGGCATATAAACAAAATATATTAATGAAACACCTCTTAACAAATATATCGCACTCAATAGTTTTTTCTTACTAATTCTTGTTGATAAATAACCACTTGTTAAAGTTCCAAAAACATTAAATAATCCAATAAGAGCTAAAATTGCCGTTGCCGTCCAATCTTCAAGACCTTTGTCTCTAATGTGCATTGGTATATGGGTAGCAACAAGAGCTATGTGCCATCCGCAAACAAAAAAACCTAAAGTTAAATAATTATAACTTTTATTTGAAAATGCTTCTTTAATGGCTTCCATAGCTGTTTGTTTATTTTCATTTTCTTGTTTAAATTCTGTCATTGGAGTTGATAAAAATAAAGAGATAACTAAACCAATTAAAATCATAAATCCGAAAATAACTAATGTTGTATTCCAGCCAAATTCAACAAGTGCAAATTTTGTGTACATGGGTGAAACAAAATATCCAAAAGAACCAGCAGCTGTAACTATTCCAATAGCCATGGTTCTAGTATTTAAAGGAAAATGTTTAGATACTATTGAAACAGGTATACTTATTGCAGTTGCTGCAAGACCTATTCCAATTAAAATTCCTAAGTCAAAAGTAAACCAAAATCCTGTGTTAGGTCCATAATTTAAAAAGTAAATTCCAGCTAAATAAAATAGAAATCCTATAAATACCGCTACTCTTCCACTAAATTTATCAGTAATTATTCCAAAAATAGGTCCAAGCAGTCCCCAAAAAAATAGTTGGATACCCATTGCAAAACCAAATTCTGTTTGAGTACAACCAAGATCTATTTCGAAATCAAAAAAGAAAAGGCCAAAGGTTTGTCTTATACCTAAAGAAACAATTACTACAGAACATGCAGCTATTAATGTGATTAGAGCAGTTTTATTTGGAATGAAACTTTTTTCCATCATTTAATAAACTTTAAAGATCTCTTTAAGTCTTCAATTAAATCTTTTGGATCTTCAAGTCCTATATGCAGTCTTACCAAATGTTCGTTTTTATCTAAATTTAAAAACTTTCTATTACCTCTTTCTCTATGTTCCTGGTGTAATGCAAGACTTTCGAAACCACCCCAACTATAACCATAGCCAAATAATTTTAAAGAATTAACAAATCTAAGAACTGAATTTTTATTCTTTGCTTTAATTCTAAGCCCCATTAAACCTGATGCTCCTGAATAATATTTTTTCCACATTTTAAAATTATATGAACCTTTTTTATAAGGATATAATAATTTTACTTTTTTATTTTTTGATAAAAATCTTGCTACTTTTTTTGCATTTTCTTCATGTTTGTCTAAACGAACATCTAAAGTTCTTAAACCTCTTATAATTAAATACGCATCATCAGGTCCCAGTCTAAAACCAGTGATTTTATTTATTTTTTCTACTTTTTTAAAAACTTTTTTATTAACAGCTAAACTTCCACCCATTACATCAGAATGTCCAGAATAATATTTTGTTGCAGAAACAATCGCCATATCAAATCCTAATTTGATAGGCTTAAAAAAATAAGGCGTTGCCCAAGTGTTATCTATAGCTGTAAATAATTTATATTTTTTAGCTATAGAAATTATTTGAGATAAATCTTGAAATTCAAAAGAATTACTTCCTGGGCTTTCAACAAAAATTAATTTTGTTTTTTTTGTAATATTATTTTTTAATGTTTTTAAATCATGCGGATTATAGAAAATCGTTTTTATATTAAATTCTTTTAAAAAATCTTGTGTTAAGAGTCTTGTTGGAAAATAAACTGGATCAGCAACTAAAATTTCATCTCCTGGTCTAACAACGCTTAAGATGGCTAAAAAAATAGAGCCAAAACCGGTTGGGGTTAAAAAAACATGGTGACATTCTTCCATTTCTTTTAACATTTTCTGCAAAATAAACGTGGTTGAAGTTCCTTGTCTGCCATAGTCAAAATGACCCCCTGTAGGATCTTTTTTATATTTATTTTGTGTTTTTCTAATATCTTTCATGGACTTAAATATAATTGTAGATGCTCTAACAACTGGAGGGTTTACTGACTGATTGTGAAAATCTTTAGCGGTATGTTTCAAAAAAGTCTTAAAGGATTTTACCATAAAAAATTTGATATGTTTAAGCGACAATGCTATATCCCACAAATAAGTCAATAAAATAATAATTAAGGAGATTATGGGATATCCAAAAAAACATCGAGGCCGAAGAAAAATGGGCTCAAAAAAGAGAAGAGCGAGAAAAAAGAATAAGAAAAAATAATTTCATTATCATGAATGAAATAAAAAAAGTAAAATCCATAAGTGTGTGGATTTTTATAATACCATTTGTAGCAATAAATTTATGTTTAATACTAATTACTCAATTTCATGATTTATTTCCTAATGGCGAACATGTTTTAACTAACACAATTCCTTATTTTGACGGCAAAGCATCGATTAGTAGAACGGCTAGAGTATTTCCAACTTATTTAATTTTTAAACCCGCAATGTTTTTAACTTCATATCTGTTAATTAAATATTGGGTAAATAATAAATCAATAATGAAAAATTTTAATGGAGATGACAAATATATTAAAAAATTTATATTTTTTGGTGTTGGTTCAGCAATTCTATTAATTTTGCATTCAATTTTTCTAGGTATAAAGTTCGATATTTCATTATATAAATTTTTTAGAAGATTTGTAATGGTTTCATTTATAATTTTTGAGTTAGTTGCTCAAGTTTATTTAGTCATTACTCTTTATAAAATTAAGAATAACATTATTGAATTTATCAGCTTGAAAGTCCTAAGAATTAAATTAATTTTAGTTTCATTGTTAGTTTCAACGGCCTTAATTGCCATACCTATAGTTAGTATGCCTGGTAACAAATTTTTTAAACATGCTTTAGAATGGAATTTTTTTGTTGGTGTAATTAGTTTTTATTTACTTACATTTTTTATGTGGAAAATTACAAAAAAATCTTAACTTATTTTGTTATCCATCCTCCTCCTAAAACTCTATCTCCATATTTATCTTTAGAATAAAATACACATGCTTGACCTGGTGAAATACCATGTTCTTCATCTAAAAGATTTATTGTAATTTTATCCTTTTTTAAATTAAGTTTAGATTTTAATAATTTTCCTGTTGATCTAATTTTTACAAATATTTCATCATTAAAATGTTCTTTGTTAACAAGTAAGTTTAGGTCTTTTAAAATAATTTCTTTTTTAACTAGTTCATTTTTTGATCCAACAATAACTTCGTTAAGATCTGAATTTATATCAACAACATATAGAGGTTCTTTGGCTGAAATTTTAATTCCTTTTCGTTGACCTATGGTAAAATTAACAATTCCATCGTGAACACCGATAATTTTACCTTTTATATCTTTAATATTTCCCTTTTTAAAACTTTCAGGCTTAAATTTTTCAATTACTGAAACATAATCGCCATTTGGAACAAAACATATATCTTGACTGTCAGGTTTATCGGCAACATTTAAGTTTAACTTTTTAGCTATTTCTCTTGTTTCTGATTTCATCATCGCTCCAAGTGGGAAACGTAAATAATTTAATTGTTCTCTAGTTGTGTTAAATAAAAAATAACTTTGATCACGATTTCCATCAATGGCTCTGTACATATTTGTGATATTATTTATCGTAATACTTTTAACATAGTGTCCAGTAATCAAAGCATCTGCTTTTAAATTTTTTGCTTCATCAAACAAATCTTTGAATTTTACTGTTTTATTGCATTGAATGCACGGTATTGGGGTCTCTCCCTTAAGATAACTATCAACAAAATTATCTATTACTCCTTGTTTAAATTTATTTTGATAATAAAAAACTTTATGTTCAATATCTAGTTTGTGAGCTACTCTTTTCGCATCCATTATATCTTGACCTGAACAACATTGTTTTGATTGGGCTACTTCTTTAGTTTCGTCATATAATTTAAGAGTAACACCTATTACTTTATAACCTTCTTTTTTCATCATCCCAGCCACCGTTGAAGAATCTACTCCTCCTGACATAGCAACAACCACTGTTGTATCTTTGGGATTTTTATTTAATCCTATAGAATTAATTTTTAATGTCATATTGATGGTATTTATACTTATTTCTATTATAAATTAAATTAAATGATTTTAGATTATGAACCAGGAGATAAGGTAATAAATCCTAATAATAAAGGATGGGGAATAGGCCAAGTTCAAACAATTATTAATGGTAAAGTAACAGTCAATTTCGAAAATGTTGGAAAAAAAGTAATAAACGCTAATAACATACAGTTAATAAAAATATAAAATGCAAAAGAAAAATTTAAAACAAATATGTGAAGATCTTTTAGATACTTTTTTAAATGCAGGAAAAAAGTCGATTGAATTAAGAGAAAAAGGTTTAATAAAAAAAATAAAATCTGACAATACTCCTGTAACTAATGGAGATGAAGAAGTTAATACTATACTTACAAAAAAAATAAAAAATTTAACACCTGGCGTGCCAATTGTATCTGAGGAAAGCTCTGAAAATAAAACAAAAATAAATCTTTCTGAATTTTGGCTTATAGATCCAATAGATGGAACGAATGATTATATAAATAACAAAGATGAATTTACATTAAATGCAGCTTTAATTATTAATAAAAAACCTCAACTGGGAATAATATATGCACCAGCCAAAAATAGATTGTTCTACTCATATGGCAAAGGTTTGAGTTTCGAAATAATTAATAATAAAGAAATTAATCTTTTTAATAAAAAAAATTCTTCAAATGATGAAGTTAAAGCAGTTTCTTATTCGAATGACTTAAAGCCAATTATATCTGAATTCCATAAAAAATTTGGAGTAACAAAATATACCAAAATGAAAAGTTCATTAAAATTTTGTGTAATCGCTGCAGGAGAATTTAATTTATATATTGCTGAACCTAGAGCATCAGAATGGGATATAGCAGCAGGTCATGCTATTTTAGAACATGCAGGAGGAACTATAACTGATTTTAAAGGAAATGAAATTTTATATGGTAAAAAAGATTTTAAAAACCCAGGCCTGATTTTAAAAAAAAATAATTAATTTTTATGGATGAACAAGTTAGAATTATTTTAATAATAATTATATCAGTATCAATTTTTGGTCTTTTAGTATTTGTTTTTGTAAAAAATTATATAAAAAATAAAATCAACTATTATTTGGTCGAAAAAAATAAAAAAAAAAAACTATAAAAGGTTAATTATTTTTAAATACTCATCTTGCTCTATATCAAGAACTCTTTTAGATGTTTCAAAATTAAAACCTGCTCTTGCCAAAATTCCTAAATCCTTTTTATAAAATAAAGGTCTGTTGTTTTCATTTCTTGAAGGACCAATTCTTTTTTTTTTACAAATTTTAATTGCTGAGAAAAAATCTTGATCTTCATTATTTTCTTTAATGTTCTCTATTGTTTCATTTATATATTTATCTTTAATTCCTTTGGTATATAAATAGTTTCTTATTTTATTTATTGAACTGCCTCTTTGAATTAAGCTTTTGGCTTTTGATTTTGAATAAAATTTATCGTTTAAAAATTTACTTTTTTCTAAATCTTCAAGTACTACATCAATTAAATCTGATATATTTTTTTTATTAACACTTGGAATTTGTGTTCTTAGATACTTTTTTAGCAAATAAGTTCTTAATTGCTGTTTAGAAGGCGCATATTTCTCTATATAGGCAAAAGAAAAATTACGCATCTCTTCAACGGTAACTTCTAGAGTTTTTTTCTTATTTTTAATAGGAATCATAAAATGATGTATTATAATATAATTTCTTATGTTCGAACAATTATCTAATTTTTTTACAATTGAAATGATTTATTTATGGTTAAACATTGGAATAATTCCATTTTGGTTTGTATTAATATTTTTTCCACAATCTAAATTTTGTAGTTATTTGATAATATCAATATTTCCTTATTTAGTTTTCTCTGCCGTCTATGTTTATTTGGTTTACTATTTTTTTATTTCCGATTACGATTTTTTAAGCAATTTTAATCTGTATCTTGGTTTTGATAATTTGATGGACTTGTTTTCTGAAAGATCTTTCTTAATTTTATTTTGGTCTCATTTTTTAGTTATTAATCTATTTTGTGGATCATGGATTGTAAAAGACAGCCAGCAACTTATGATTTCAAAATACCTTGTTTTTATTCCTCTGGTATTAACTTATTTTGTTGGACCTTTAGGAATATTATTTTATTGGATAATAAGAATATTTTTTGCAAAAACTATTAGGTTATTTTAAACCCACTATTTTTCATTGCCGTAAATCCTCCTTCTATATGAGAAACTTTCTTAAAACCCATGTCTTTAAGTGTTTTAGCGGCTAGAGCAGATCTTCCTCCTGCTGCACAGAATAATACTATCTCTTTGCTAAGGTCTAATTTTTCTCTTTGGACATATGGACTATCGGGCTGGATTGAAAATTCTAACAATCCTCTAGAGATGTGAAGTGAATTTTCTATTTTGCCTTCTCTTTCTAATTCGTTAAAATCTCTAATATCTATCAAATTGCATTCATTATTAAGGTTTTTTTGAAGTGCTTCTTCAGGAGTTAATGTTTTTATTTGTTTTAGAGCTTCTTGTATAAGTGTTTGTGATGATTTTATTGTCATAATAATATAATATATAATTAACATTAATAATGAAAAAAAGCATTACAAAAAAATTATTTATTAAACTTTGTAAAGTTTTAGGCTTCGAAATAATAGATCAAAACGAATTTTACTCTCCGACATTGAATAAATCTTTAAATAATAATTTGTCAGATGATAGTAAATCAATTATTCTACCATTGGGTGAAGTAAAATTAACAAAAAAAATAAAATCTTTGTTAATATTGTTTAGGACAAATACTAATATAGAGATTTGGGATCAAAGTAAAAAGAGAATTTTTGAGTTTCCTAAAATTGAATATGTTCTTAGATCTCTACATTCGTTAATTAAATCAATTAACTATCTTAAAGATAAAAAGAAAAATTTAAATATAAAAGTTAAAATAATTGATGACAATTCTGATGAATTAAATTTAACTAAACTTAAAAATTTAATAGAAAAATATGAAATTAATATTGAAATTATAAACCATAAAAATGAGATTCATAAGAATGAAATTAAAAATCAAAAAAATAATGAAACTTTTGCTAATTTATCAAGCTTGCTAAAGTCCTTTGAGATTGGTAAAGATGAAGGTGATGATTTAGTATTTTTCGTTGAAGACGATTATCTACATTTTAAAACATGTTTAGATGAAATGATTTCAACATATGAGAGAATTTCTTCTCAAACAAATAAAGACTTGTTTGTTTGCCCTTCAGACTATCCTTTTTTATACATGAATGATCAAAAAACTAATGTATTAATTGGAAGCAACAGACATTGGCGAACTGTCAATAAAACTCTTTGCACTTTTTTAACTAGCCATAAATTTATTAATAAATACTGGGATAATTTTCATAATAATTGTTTAGATCGCAATGAACCTTTTGAAAAATATATAAATATGATTTATGAAAAAGAAATGTGTATTTCACCAATTAAATCATTATCAATCCATCTTACCAATATTAATTCTAGTTACGGATTATCCCCCTTTATAGATTACAAATCTTTGTGGGATGAAAACAATTACAAATAATAGAAATATTGATTTTATAACAAAAAACAGCCTTTACTATATTGTTAATATAATAAAGGCTGTTACAAAGATTTACTTATTAAAGATTTCTTTAAGTGCTTTAGCAGGTAAAAATTTTACCTTTTGTGAAGCTGCGATTTGAATCTGTTCTCCTGTTCTTGGATTACGTCCAATTCGAGCTTTTCTTTTAGCTACTTTATAAGTACCAAAACCAGCAATTTTCACAGAGTCATCACCTTTTAATGCATCTAGAATTGTATTGGTAATGGTGTCAAAAGTACGTTCGGCATCAGCTTTACTTTGGTTCAAAGAACCAGCTAATTTAGCCACCAATTGTTTTTTATTCATTTTAGCTCCGGTTTTAATGGTTAATTTCCATACTTAACAAAATCGTTGATATTTCAACCTTTTTTTTAGTATATAATTAACTTTTCTACACAATATATTGCGTTCAAAAACCCTTGATTTTATTGATTTTTTATTATGTTAAAAAGCCTTTAAAATAGACCTAAATCTTTTAAATCATTAAAAGTTGCAAAAAACATTAAAGATAACAATAAAAACATTCCGATTCGGAAAAAACCTTCTTGAGTTTTTTGACTTAACGGTTTGCCTAATATTTTTTCAAAAAGATAAAACATTAAATGCCCACCATCTAATAATGGAATGGGAAACAAATTAATCAGACCCAAACTTATAGAAATATAAGCCATAATACTTAAAAATGGCACAAAACCAAATTCTGCTACTTGGCCAGTGATTTTTGCAATACGTATAGGTCCGCCTAATTGAGAACTGTCTCCGGATCCTTTTATCATTGATCCTAAATATTTAAGAGTAGATGCTGTAACAAAATAAACTTCGCTAATAGAGTGGTATAAAGCTTGAGCTGGTCCAAGTTTTACATGATTAATCTCATTATTATAAGGGCTGAGTTTAATACCTATCATTCTTCTTTTAACATTATTTCCCAAGTTATCTTCTGTATCCATTAAATTCGGTTTTACTTTTAGCAAAATTTCTTGATCATATCTTAAAATCTTAAAGTCAATATATTCAGAAGTAGACATGGCAATCAATTTAGATACATCCAAAATGCTTTTTATTTCATTATTTTCTATTTCCAAAATGATATCATTTTTCTTCATTCCCGCTATTTCTGCAGGACTATCCTTTTGCACTTCATTAATAACTGCAGGCGTAAAATCTTTGCCCACAAACATATAAATTGAGGCAAAAATAAAAATAGCAAGTAGAAAATTAGCAAGAGGTCCCCCGAAAACTATTAGCGATCTTTGGTAAAGTGGTTTTAAAACAAATAATTTTTTTTTATCTTTATCACTATATTTTTTTAATATTTCCTCTTGATCACTTTGTGAAAAAACATTTCTATCTCCAAAAAATTTCACATATCCGCCTAGAGGTATCCAACATATTTTCCAGCGTGTTCCAGATTTGTCATACCAACCAATAATTTCTTTTCCAAAACCAATTGAAAAATCGGTAACAGCAACTCCATATTTTTTGGCAAAATAGTAATGTCCGTATTCATGTATAAAAACAACTACGAGAATTAATATTATAAATGGTATTATAGAATTAATCATATTTAATCATTATATATTAACTAATTTTTCAAAAAAACTCTTTTTTCAAACTTAAACATCAAAAGAGGCATAAAAGTTGCTGCTATAAATGAGCAAAATAACAAGGATTGAGAAATAAATGGTGGAAAAAAATTTGTAGGAATAATTATTCCAATCAATATTGATTTTGAAAAGTCTGGACTAGGAAATAACATTAATCCAAAAAATAAGCCAATAAGTATGCCTATATATGCATTACTTTCTGATATAGATTTAGAATAAAAACTATAAAAAACTGTTAATACTGCGGCACAACAGAATAAATCAGCTAAAAGAAACAAATATAAAATACTATGCCCTTTTGAAGCAATAATAAAAGTTATTATTGATATAAATATAATTAAAAATTTAGAAATTTTTAAATAATCTCCTCTAACATTTGTCACTTTTTTTCCATCAACTATAATCAAACTTGAAATTGCATTTAATAAAGTGTCAATACTGCTTACTGTTAAAGATATAGAAAGCAAAATAATAACAAATGATACACTCCAAACTTTTTCTTTTAACAACAAAGAAAACAATGAAAGGTCTGGTATTACACTATTATTTTCTGAAACAGAAACCAAACCACTAAACCCAATAAAAAACACAATTGGTATGATAATTAGAAATGAAATAATTAAACTATTTTTCATTACTTTGTTATTTTTAGCAGCATAGACTCTTTGCCAATTTCCTTGATGAAAAAGATTTGTTGCTGCTACAGCAATAAAAAAAGTTAATCCAGATGTAAAATTTGGTAAATAATTTGAACTTAATAAATTTGGTTTATTTGACCTAATAAATTCAAAATTAAATGAATTAGAATTAAATGAAATTATATAACTAAAAATAATAATTAATAAAAACATAAAGATAATAAATTGAATATTGTCAGTAAAAATAGAAGCTCTTAGTCCACCATATAGAGTATAAATAAGTGAGCTTACAATTATAATAAAAGCTGTTATCCATAGATCGGTTCCTGAGATATAATTAATCAATATCGAAACTGCAGTAACTTCTGCTATTAAAAAAATTGTCATATAAAAAATAGATAAAAATAAAATCAGTTTAAATAATTTTTTACCAAATCTAATTCTCACAACTTCAATCAATGTTTTAGCTTTAGGGTAATTTTTCCTAAATTTGCTACCTAAATATATTAAAATAAATAATGGAAAAGCCGCTCCTAAAGAATAACCAATAACAGCTCCAATACCTCCCCACGTTGCTGCAGATGATGGTCCAAAAAGAATCCAAGTGCCTAATGCGGTCGCAACAAAACTTGTAGTTAATGAAAATGTTCCAATTGATCTATTTGCAACTAAATAATTATTTATCCCTTTATATTTCTTAGAATAAGTTATTCCAACGATCAGGAATATAATACTTATTAAAACAGTTAATAAAATTGCTGATGATTGGCTTAATATGTTTATTTGTTCCACTCAATTCTCCCTTTCTGAATTACCGGACAGGTTATTAGAGTATAATCTCAGTCTTTCGACACCCCTTACTTTGTAAAGCTATAATAGCTTAATATTAAAAGCAAACGATATGATCAATGTGGATCGGTCTTTTAATACCAAATTTTTCATCAACTTCATGTTGATGAATATGATGTGAATGAACAAATACAGGTATAAGATTGTTGCTAGGGGTTTTAAGTGTGTAAATAAAATTAGTTCCTCTAAATTTTCTATCGACTACTTCAAGTTTAAGATTGCTTTTATCGTCATGCTCCAAATCTTCAGGCTGCAATAATAACTGGACATTAGAACCTTTTGGATAATGTTTAATAAAATTACCTTCAATAGTACCTAAATCGTCATTTTCTAAGGTATTTTCTCCGGTAACTTTAGCTGGAATAAGTATTCCTCTATTAAGAAAATTGACTACTTCTTTAGAATTTGGAAAATGATAAACATTATACGGAATATCAAATTGTTTAAGTTGTCCATTTAATATTAAACCGCATTTGTCTCCTAAATAAAATGCTTCGTAAGAATCGTGAGTTACAATTATTGTTGTTATTTTTAAATTTTTTAATATTTTTTTTAATTTAACTTGTATCTCTTCTTTAAAACTTTGGTCAATATTGGATAAGGGTTCATCTAAAAGCAAAAGGTCAGGTTGAGCTACCAAAGATCTTGCAAGAGATACTCTTTGCGCTTCACCAGAACTTATTTCATGTGGATATTTATTTAATATTTTTTTTATGTTTAGCAACTCTATAATTTCCTTTGGATCTATTTTCTTTTTTCCATTTTTGTTTTTTCTTTCAGTTCCTAATTCAATATTTTTTTCTACTGTATAATGAGGAAATAAACTGTTTTCTTGAAATGAAAGTGAAATATTTCTATTTTCAGGTTCAATATGAATTTTGTCTGATGATAAAGTTTTGCCTTTTAATATAATTTTTCCAGTTTTAATGTTTTCTAATCCAGCAATTGTTCTAAGAATAGTTGTTTTACCAATACCAGAGGGTCCTAAAAGACAAATAACATCTCCTTCATTTTCAATTTCAAAAGAAACGTTTTTAACTTTATTTGTTCCTCCGGCTATAAAGTTTACTTGTTTTATTTCTAAAAAATTACTATTCATTCTTCTCTATTAAAATAAATTTTGATGTAAGTAAAATAAAAGTACTTGCTATTAGTATTAAAAATAATGAAGGAACTGCAGCAGCTTCTAATAAATCTTGTGAAGCATAAATATATGCGGTTGTGGCAAATGTTTCAAAATTAAAAGGTCTTAATATTAAAGTTATTGGAAGTTCTCTTATAATTTCCAAAGATATAAGTATACCAACTAAAAATACTGTACTTCTTAAATATGGGACATGAATATTTAGAAATGTTTTTAGTTTTGAATATCCAATTAAATAAGCGCTTTCATCAATTGATCTATTTATTTTTTCGTATCCTGATTTTATCCCGTTTGAGGCTAAAGAATAAAATCTTACAAAATAAACTAAGACAAGTCCTAATATAGATCCTATGAATATTTTTTTTATAGATTTAATTTCAAAAAAATTAATTATATTATTATCAAGCCAAGCAATAAAAGTAATAAATGCAACTGCAAGAATAACTCCTGGTATAGCATAACCAGAAATAGAAAACGTTGTAAGTAAATTTAAAATTTTACTTCTTGAAACTCTATTTCCATAATTTGATATAAAAGAAAAAATTATTAGAACTAAACTAGATAATATTACTAAATAAAGACTATTAATAAATAGTTGGTAAATATTAAGATCAATAAAGTTTTTTGGATAAATTATAGTCCAATACAACATTTGACTTAACGGAAATATAAAACTAAAAAATAAAACTAAGAAACAAAATAAAAATGCCATAATTGCTTTGTTATTATCTAATTTAGTCCTTTCTTTAGTTTTAAATCCACCCTTTGTAGGAGAGTGATATCTTGCTTTTTTTCTTGAATAATTCTCTAACACAAAAAGAACTAGAATAAAAATTAGCAAATAAAAAGATAATTGATTGGCGAATGCTAAATCATCGAATGCAATCCATGAATTATAAATTCCTGTTGTTAAGGTATTTATTCCAAAAAAAGAAACTGCACCAAAATCAGACAAGGTTTCCATTGCCACTAAAGAAAGTCCCGCAATTATTGCTGGTCTAGCTGATGGTAAAACAATAGAAAACATAGACTTTATTTTAGAGAATCCAAGGTTTTTACCTAATTCAATTAGATTTTGTGATTGATGATAAAAGGATGCTCTAGTTAAAATATAAACATATCCAAATAGTGAAAATGAAACTGATAAAATAGCTCCTAACATTCCGTCAAATTTAGGTATGGACTTATTGTAATCTCCATCTCCAAATATAGCTTTTAATATTGTAAAGGCAGTTCCATAGTTTTCAAAAAATGCTGTTAAAGAATAAGCGTATATGTATGGAGGTACCGCAAAAGACAAAATAAGTGCCCATTTAAAAAAATTTACTCCAGGAAAAGAATAAAAAGAAACAATATAAGCAGATCCAACACCAATAATAAAAGTTAACAACAAAACAAAAATTAATAAAATAAATGAATTAAAAATATATTCTAGTAGAAATGTATTTTTTAAAATTTCTAAATAATTACTTGTGTTTTCAAAAAAACTTGAAAAAACAGTTAGTATTGGGATAGCGACCAGCAATGAAATTAAAAAAGAACTTATGTACCAAATATTTAAACTTTTCATATTATATTCCGCTTTATAATGATGAAAACTTAATTTAAAGTGTCCACGGCGAAAGGAAACCTGTGCCATGGACACTAATTCAAGAATATCAAAAATTAAAAACTTTTAGGATGTGCGGAACCTCCTTTGGTTCAATTTTAGATAAGTCTCTACCATTTATTCTGTTATTAATTTTTTTACACTCTAAAGAACATGTGGGACAAGCCTTAGAAGAATTATTATAATCAATATCAGTAATAAATTCTTTTTTATCCATATTATTTCCAACCAGCAGCTAACATTACTTCTAATGCATCAGCTTGCTTAGCACCGTAAGATTTAACTTTAGTTTTTGTGTCTTGTTTAAAGTTCATATCTTTTCCTGGCACTAGTTCATTTGGTGAAACACCTGCAATCATTGGATACTCGAAAGTATTATTAACTATATGATTTTGCGCTTCTTTAGTTAGTAAAAATTCTACAAGTTTAACTGCATTAGCTTTGTTTGGTGCGTATTTTAACATACCAGCTCCACTAATGTTCATGTGAGTTCCTCTGTCTTGTTGGTTAGGAAAAAAAGGCATAACTTTTTTTGCAGCAGCTTGTTGCTCTTCTCCTTTTTTACCAGATAACATCAAAGCATGATAGTATGTATTTGCTACAGCAATATCTGCTTCACCAGCGGCAACAGCCAAAATTTGTGCTCTGTCATTACCTTTGGGTGTTCTTGCCATATTTCCTACTACGGCTTCAGCCCAAGCAGCAGTCGCACTTTTTCCATTATTTTTTACTAATGACGCAACTAAAGATTGGTTATAAATGTTGTTAGATTTTCTTATTACAAGTCTACCTTTCCATTTTGAATCAG
>CABXMS010000012.1 GCA_902513415.1 uncultured Pelagibacteraceae bacterium | reverse complement strand
GAGCTAAAAATATTTTTTTGTCAGAAGCCATTACAACTGTGGAAGCAAGATCATCCGACATTCCATAACTAAGTTTTGAAATGGTATTTGCTGTTGCTGGAGCAATTAAAACTAAATCTGACCATCTTGATAGTGAAATATGGTCCATTTCTGCTTCGTTTTTATAATTAAAAAGATCCATATAAATTTTTTCCTGAGACAATGATGTTACAGAAAGAGGAGTTATAAATTTTTGAGCACTTTTTGTTAATATAGTTTTAACAAAAGCTCCTTTTTTTTTTAATAATCTAACTAGTTCTAGACTTTTATATGCAGCTATACCACCACATATAATAAGTAAAATTTTTTTATTTTCTAAATTGTTCATTTTTCTGAATTAGAATACTATGAAACCTAAAATTACAAGTGATAATAATCCAATTATACTTTGATTTTTAAATGATTTCATTTCCATCTCTTTTTCTTTTAATAATGAGTATGAATTTGAGTTTTGTGGTATTTGTCCACTAGCAAGATAAGTCAGTGCTTGATTAGCTTTATCCATAATTTCTGGTAAGTCTGGAAGTTTTTTTAATACATCTGTTGAATCTTTTAATTTTTCTGTAAAACTAGTAATCGGATCTTTAGTTTCTTTTAACCATTTTTCGAGCACTGGTTTTGATGTATCCCATATATTAGTACTTGGGTTGAGCTTCCTTGCAACACCTTCTACAACTACCATTGTTTTTTGAAGAAGAAGAAGTTGGGGCTGTGTCTGCATATTAAATTTTTCTGTAATATCAAATAGTTGTTTTAAAAGTTTTCCTCCGGAAATATCTTTTACAGATTGTCCAAATATCGGTTCACCAATTGATCTTAATGCTTGAGACAGTTCACCAACTTGGACATTCCTAGGAACTAAACCTGCTAGAATATGAACTTCGGCAACTTTTTTGTAGTCTCTTTGGATAAATCCAAATAGTATTTCAGCTAGGTATTTTCTATTCAATTTATCAATTCTTCCCATAATTCCGAAGTCTATAGTTATGATTTGCCCACTTTCATCTATAAATACATTTCCTTGATGCATATCTGCATGAAAAAATCCATCTCTTACAGCGTGTCTTAAGAAATGTTGGATTAAATCCGAAGCAATTTTGTTTACGTCTATGTTGTTATTTTTTATTTTTTCTTTTTCTCTTATTGATATTCCTTCAACCCAATCTAAAGTTAAAACTTCTTCACTTGTGTAATTCCAATAAATTGCAGGAACATAAAAACCTAGATCATTTTTAGTATTCTCAGAAAATTCATTAGCAGCAGCAGCCTCAAATCTTAAGTCCATTTCATGGTTCGTAATTTGTTTTAATAAAAAAACAACCTCAACCAATTTTAATCTTCTTGTTTTTTTAATTAAATTTTCAACAAAATAAGCAAGCAACATTAATGCATCAATCTCTTCATTAAAAATTTTTTTAATATTTGGCCTTAATATTTTAATTGCAACATCTTTTATAGTTCCATTATCGTTAATTTTAGCTTTGTGGACCTGAGCAATTGATGCAGCAGCTACTGGCTCACTAAAATTATTTATTGATTCAAATGTTTTATTTCCTAAATTTTTTTTTATTATATCTTTTGCTTCATATGATGAAAAAGCAGGAACTCTATCTTGCAATTTTTCTAATTGAACTGATAAATCTTCACCTATTATATCAGGTCTAGTTGCTAAAAATTGACCAAGTTTTATAAATGTAGGTCCCATATTTTCAATAGATTTACACAATCGTTCTTCATCTTTTGTATCTTGAAGTTGATTATTTTTTGAAAAAAAAGAAAAAGATAAGAGATTAAATAAAATTTTAATAGCAACTGGCGGTTCATGTGTTTTAGAAATAATTTTTAATGCATCAGAAGAAGCCAGTTTTCTAGCAATTTTAAAAAGAATAAATAATTTTTTTATCATTATATTTTCCAGCCAGAGTGAATAGCTACTACTCCACCACTTAAATTCCTATATGTACAATTTTGAAATTTATTTTTTTTCATAATTTTAATTAGCTCTTTTTGATTTATAAATTCATTAATGCTTTTAACAAGATATTCATAAGGTTCTTTGTCACCAACTACAACTTTTCCAATTAATGGAATTAATTGTGAATATTTTTCATAAAAAAAATTTAAATTTGTATTATCTATTTTTGAAAATTCTAAACATACAAATCTCCCACCTCTTTTTAAAACTCTATAGGCTTCAGACATGCTCTTATCTAAGTTGGTTGTATTTCTAAGGCCAAAACTTATAGTATAGTAATCATAATAATTTGATGAAGTTTTTAATTTTTCAGCATAGTTATTATTCCATTTAACATTATTTAAATTAATAAAATTCTTTTTTCCTTCTTTAATCATGTTTTTATTAGGGTCTACACATAAAATTTCGCAATTATTATTTGTAGCCTTTAAGAACAATTTTCCAATATCTCCCGTGCCACATCCGACATCAATCAATTTAGTATTTTCTGAAGGATTTAATAAATGAATCAATTCTTTTTTCCACAATCTGTGGATTCCAAATGACATAATATCATTCATAAGGTCATATTTATTAAATACACTGTTAAATACCTTTTTTACTAACCCATTATTTTGTTGTAGCTTTTGTTGCATGATTTAATTTTTTTTTATTTTAATGATATTAATATAGTGACAAATGCCAGAATTGCCAGAAGTAGAAATAGTAAAACAGTCCTTAGAAAAAAAGGTAAAATATAAAATTATTGATAGTGTTTTAGTTAAAAATCCAAATTTACGTTTTAAAATTCAAAAAAACTTTAAAGAATTTCTTAAAAAAAAAAAAATCCTAAGTGTTGATAGAAGATCTAAATATATAATTATTAGTTTAGAAGACAATAAATATTTGTTAGTTCATTTTGGAATGTCTGGTACACTTCATCATTGTTTTAAAAAAAATAATAATAATTTATATTCAAATTTAAGTTTTTATAATTCAATGAAATTACCAAAAAAACATAATCATATTGAAATATTTTTTACAAATTTTAAGATTATTTATAACGATCCAAGAAGATTTGGGTTTTTTAAAATTATTCATTCAAAAAAAGAATTAAATGAATATTTTAAAAAAATTGGTCCCGAACCATTTGATAGGATATTTTCTTTTAAATACTTAAAAAAAAAAATATATAATAAAAACAAAAATATTAAGAATTTTCTTTTAGATCAATCTTTGGTTGCAGGTATAGGAAATATATATGCTAACGAAATACTATTTTATTCCAAAATAAACCCATTTAAAAAAGGAAAAGAAATTTCAGAAAATCAAATTAAGAAAATTATTAAATTTTCTAAGCATGTTCTAAATAAAGCGATAAAAAAAGGAGGATCATCAATTAGAAATTTTAAAAATATAAAGGGTAAGAAAGGGTCTTATCAGAAAGAATTTAAGGTATACGATAAAGAAGGTAAAATTTGTCCAACAACAAATTGCAATCAAAAAATAGTTAAATTAAATATATCTAATAGATCAACTTATGTTTGTAATGTTTGTCAAAAATAATCAATTATTTTATTGACCGAAAAGATTTTGCAAGTTATATAGTCGCGCGATGGCAAATACAAAATCAGCAATTAAAACAACAAGAAGAATAGCAAGAGAAACAGTAGTAAATAAGTCAAGAAGAAGTAGATACAAAAATGCTATAAAAAAAATGAATTCTTTGCTGGATAAAAAAAATAAAAAGGACGCACTTTCATTTTTGCCAAAACTTAATTCAGAATTAATGAAAATAGCTAAGACCGGCATAATAAAAAAGCAAAACGCGTCAAGAAATATTTCTAGAATAACAAAAAAAATTAATTCATTGTAACAACTATAAGTAGTTCTCAACTTATCTTAGAGATTTTAAAACTAATTTTAAGTGGGACGATCCTTTTTACAACTTAAGGTAACAAAAATTTACTAAATATAATTTTTTTAAGAGATTAAACACCATATATAGATTTTTATTTTTTTTTAATTTAGTAAATATTTTTTTACTTATAAAAATTATCAAGATTCAATTTATAATTTAAAATTAATTATCGTGAAAATTTATTCAATTGGAGATTTTATTTTTTTTTATAAATTCAAATTAATTTATTGAATTAATTTTATTTAAGTCTTAATTGGAGATCTTCCATGATAAACAATTTAAATAAAAATTCTGAACATTTCGAAAAAAAAAAATTCGAATGGATAAAGATTCAGCAAGAAATGAAACAAAAATTTGGAGTAGAAATTTTTGAAAGTTGGTTAAAAAAAATAGACTTTCTTGAAGAATTTAATAACTATATTTTGATTTCAGTTCCGACAAGATTCATCCGCGATTGGATAACTTCTAGATATTTAGATCAAATATTACAAATTGTCAGACTTCACAAAAAGGAAATTAATAGAATTGAATTTAGTATCGCAGAAAAAAAAGATGTTAATATTGAAAATAATGACTACCTAAAAAAAAATAATACTAGGAAAAATATAGATTTTTCTAAAAATGTATCTTTTATTAAAGACTCTTTTCTTCAATATAATCGGATAGATCCAAATAAAAATTTTGATAATTTTATTATAGGAGATAGTAATAAATTAGCGTTTGAAGCATCGAAAAAAATTTCTGAAAGTTTAGCTCAATATAATCCATTATATCTATACGGAGGAATAGGAATGGGAAAAACACACTTATTAAATGCAATTGGCTTTAGTCTCAAAACTAATAATAAAGTTATGTTTATATCTGCAGAAAGATTTATGTACCAATTTGTAAAATCGATAAAATCAAATGAAATGGTAAAATTTAAAGATTATTTTAGAAACACTGATGTTTTATTAATAGATGATATTCAATTTATGAATGGCAAAGAGGCTATGCAGGAAGAATTTTTTCATACATTTAATGCTCTTATCGATAAAGGCTCACAAATAATATTATCAGCAGATAGATCCCCAAATAAATTGCTTAGAATTCAAGAAAGAATTAAATCTAGATTTTCTGGTGGTTTAGTTGTGGACATACAAAATTCTGATTATGATTTAAGATATAAAATCGTAAAGAAAAAAATTGAAGAATTACAAATATTATATTCAAATGATATTAAAATTTCTGAAGAAATTTTAAAATTTATAAGTAATGAAGTAAAAACTAGCAATAGAGAATTGGTAGGATCTTTAAACAGAATAATTTCTTTTTCAAAAATATATAACAAGGTGCCAAATTTAACTGAGATAAAGGTTATTTTGAAAGATCTTCTTAATTTTTCAGAAAATAAGGCGACAATTGATTTAATTCAAACTATAGTATGTAAATTTTTCAAAATTAGCAAAAATGAGATGCTTTCATCAAGAAGATCAAGATATTTGGTTAGACCAAGACAGGCAGCCATATACTTATCAAAATTACTTACTTCAAAATCATTGCCTGAAATTGGGAGGGCATTTTCAAATAGAGATCATACTACAGTGATACATTCTGTAAAAACTATAGAAAAATTAAGAAAAGAAGACAATGAATTAAACATTAATATTGATAATCTAAAAAACAAAATTTTATATAACAAAGAGAATGAAATTTAATGTAAATCAACAAGATTTGCAAAAATCTTTAAATTACTGTCAAGGAGTTATAGAAAAGAGAAGCACACTACCAATTCTCTCAAATGTACTTCTAGAAGTTTCAGAATCTAAATTAAAAATTACAGCCACAGATTTAGATTTAATTTTTATAAATCAGATTCCAAATGTAGAAATTGAAGAAGAGGGAAAAACAACCGCATCATCTTCAATTATGTATGATATTGTGAGGAAATTTTCACCAGGAAAAAAAATTAACTTTTCTGATATTGGAGAAAACAAACTACATCTAGAGTCTGAAAAATCTGTATTTAATCTTAATTGTATGAGTCCTGCAGACTTTCCTCTATCGGAAGAAAATTTTTCAGACAATGAATTTTCAATTAATTCAAAAAAATTACTTAAACTTTTAAATAAATGTAAGTTTTCTATATCTAATGATGAAACTAGACATTATTTAAGTGGAATATTTTTTCATTTAAATCAAATTGAAGACAAATTTTTTTTAACTGCAGCAGCTACTGATAGTCACAGGATGTCAATATCAAAAATAAGATTAACTAATAAGATTGAATTTGAATCAATAATTTTACCAAAAAAAACAATTTTTCAATTATGTTCCATGTTAGAGGATTATGATGGTGATGTAAAAATTTCAAATATAAAGTCAAAAATTAAATTTGAAATGAATAATAGTATTTTAATTTCAAAGCTTATTGATGGAAAATTTCCAAATTATATGCAAGTTGTACCAAAAGAAAATAAAAAAAAATTAGAAACTGACTTAAAATTATTTTTAGATTCCGTAGACCGTGTTGCTTCCGTTTCACTTGATAAAAAAGATGGGGTTAAATTTAATCTACAAAAAGATATTTTAAATCTTTCAGTAAATAATACAAATAGTGGTGATGGAAAAGAGAGCTTAGCTGTAAAATTTGATCATGAGTTAGATATCAGCTTTAATTCTAAATATTTAATTGATATAGCCTCTCAGCTTGAAGGGGAAAAAATTGAAATTTACTTTAAGGATACAGGTTCACCTGCACTAATAAAAGATCCTGCAGATTTTGATAGTATATTTGTAGTTATGCCCATGAAAGGTTAGTTTAATCTGTCTAACTCCGAATAAATTTTGTCTTGTAAGTTTTTTAAAAAAAATTCTTTATCCATTCCCGGTTCAATAGGATCTAAGATAGATATTGTTAAATTTAAATTTGATCTTTTAAAACCTTTTTTGGGCCATATTTTACCTGAATTGATTGCTACTGGCTGACATTTAATTTTTAATTGTTCATAAATTCTACCTGCTCCTTTTTTAAAATCAGATCTATCTTCCGGTGGCAATCTGGTTCCCTGAGGGAAAATTATTAAAGGTCTGTCTGAGTTACTAATAATTTTTGATATTTGTTCAAAAAAGCCAAGATTGTCTTTTGTTGTTTTGTTTCGATTTATAGATATAGATCCAATTTTTTTTAAATACCATCCAAAAATTGGAATATTAAGTAATTCTTTTTTTAATATAAATACTGGTGAATTAAAAATTGTTTGTAAAAAAAATGTTTCAAACATTGATTGATGAGAAGATGCTATAAAGAATTTACTATTAGTAACTATTTTTTCTTTACCATTTATAACTATTTTTATAGATAAAAAAATTTTTAAACAAATTGATGACCAATAACCCATAATTTTACCGCCCAAAAGAACAACTTTTTGAGGTAAAAAAAATGAAGGTATAAAGATTATAGAAATTAATATAATTCCTAAAAAAAAGAAAAACGAAAATAAAAAGTTTCTTATCATTTGAGTTAAAACCTAAATTATATCTTCAAGCTTCTCTCTTTTTTTAATAATGCTAATTCTGGATCCCTTAATAAGCAGTTCTGCTGGTTTTGGTCTAACATTATAATTTGAGCTTAAAGAAATTCCATAAGCGCCTACATCACAAATAATTATAATATCTTTTTCATTTAATTTTTGAAACTTTTTTAATGTAGAAAATTTGTCTGTAGTTTCACAAATAGGACCAACAAATTCATAAGTTTTTTTTGAAAATTTATTACTTTTCACTGAAGGAATTATATTGTGTTTCGCACCATACAATGCAGGTCTCATTAAATCATTCATGCCAGCATCGATTATTACAAAGTTTTTTCTATTTGTTTCTTTAATATAAAGAACTTTAGAAATTAGAAATCCAGTATTGCCAATTATAGATCTTCCAGGTTCAAATATAATTTTTGATTTATGTTTTTTTAAAAATCTATTTATTGCAATGTTATATTTTTTATAGTTCAGTTTTTTTAATTTATTTTCATATGGTATTCCCATACCTCCGCCCAAATCTATAAAATCAAAATTATGATTAGATTTATTAATTATTTTATCTAAAACACTTAGCATTTTTTCATAAGGTTTGTGATTTAATATTTGGCTACCTATATGCACACTTAAACATTTAAGTTTGATGTTATTAGATTTTTTTATGTAACTAACTAGTTTTAAAAAACTTTTTTCATCCACGCCAAATTTATTTTCTTTTTTACCAGTAGAAATTTGATCTAGTGTTTGAGGATTAGTGTTTGGATTCAGTCTTAGTCCAATGTTTACAGTTTTTTTTTTAGATTTAGCAATTTTTTCAATTTGAGTTATTTCGCTTTTAGATTCAGCGTTTATAAGCAATATATTATTTTTTATTGCAAAACTTATCTCTTTTGCAGTTTTTCCAACTCCAGAAAAAACAATTTTTTTTGGACTTATTCCAGCCTTACGAGCCTTCATCATTTCACCCATTGAAACCACATCTGCACCTAATCCAAATTTTTTTATTTCTTTTAATAAATTTACATTTGTATTTGATTTAACTGAAAAACAAATGATTGGTTTAAATGAATTAAATTTTTTTTTAAAACTAATTATATTCTGTTTAAGTTTTTTATATGAATAACAATAAATAGGTGTATTAAATTTATTTGCAATTATTTCAGATGAAACTCCTTCAATGTAATAATGATTTTTATTATAATTCATTAAATAATTTTAGCATTTAAAACTTGCATTTTTGATTCTTTGTATACTGGATCTCCCTTTTTCCCGCAGGAAAAAAAAACCAACAAACAAAATAATAACATTATTAATTTTTTATTCATTTTATTTCCTTTTTATATTTCTTTATCATTTTCTTGATGTTTTCAAAAGCAGTACCTCCATAGGATTTTTTTGATTTTATAGAGTTTTTTAAATTAATTAAATCAAGAATTTCATCTTTTAATCTTGGCTCTATTTTTTTTATATCTTTAATGTTGAGCTCATCAAATCTTTTTTTATTTTTTTCAGCATAATTTACAATTTTTGAAGTAATTTCGTATGCTTTTCTAAAAGGCAGGTTTAAATCTTTTACAATATAATCTGCCAGATCTGTTGCGGTCGTATATCCTTCATTTGCTAATTCATACATCCTTTTTTTATCTACAGAAAAATTTTTTAATATTTCATTTAATATCTGTATAGAATATTTTATTTGATCAAAAGATTTAAAAACTAGCTCCTTATCATCCTGTAGATCTTTAAAATAAGATAAAGGCAAACCTTTAAGTATAGTTAACATAGCAAATAAATTTCCATAAGCATTACCTGTTTTTCCTCTTAAAAATTCTAATGGATCGGGATTTTTTTTTTGAGGCATTATTGATGATCCAGTAACAATTTTATCATTAAGCTTGATTAGTTTAAAAGCATCTGAATTCCATATGATAAATTCTTCAGCAAATCTAGATATATGCATTGCACAAACCGATACGGCATATAAAAAATCAATTACAAAATCCCTATCAGAAACAGTGTCAATTGAATTATTTGTTGGTTTAGAAAAATTTAATTTTTTTGTTGTGTAAGTTCTGTCAATATTAAATGATGTTCCAGCTAATGCTGCACTACCCAATGGATTTTCCAATAAACTTGTCATGTTATTATTAAATCTATTTTTATCTCTTTTAAACATCTCTACATAAGCAAGCATGTAATGTGCAAAAGAAATAGGCTGAGCATTTTTTAAATGAGTGAATCCAGGCATAATAGTCTCGATGTTTGTTTCTGAAATTTTTATAATTAATTTAATTGCAGAGTTTAAAAGATTATCAATTTCTTTAGTTGAGCCTCTTAACCATAACTTAAAATCAGTAATTACTTGATCATTTCTAGATCTGCCAGTGTGAACAAATCCAGCATCATCACCAATAATTTCAAATAACCTTTTCTCTATGTTCATGTGTATATCTTCATAATTGGTACATAAATCTTTCTGCAGATATAAACATAACTTTATTATTAGTTTTGAGACTAAAGCCAATTGCATTTAATAAGTGTGTTTTTCCCATTCCTATTCCTCCGTATAGATATAATGGATTATATTGAGCTAAACTTTCAGAAATTTTTTTCGATGCTTCAAACGCTAATTTATTACTATCTCCTATAATAAAATTATCAAAATTTTTATTTGGATCTATCCGATTATATTGAAGAAAAGAGTCTTTAATAAAAGATACATTTTTAGAAAAATCTATATTTTTCCTAGTATTATTTTTTTTTAGGTAGTCATTATTTTCAATATTAACATCTTTTTTTTCTGCGATACTAAATTCAATTCTATTAATTTCCTTTTTGTGAAGTCTGACAATTTGTAATATTTGATCTAAATATCTAGAAGTTATCCAATCGCGGATGAATCTTGTCGGAACTGAAATCAAAATATAGTTATTAAATTCTTCAAGAAAGTCTATTTTTTTTAACCAACTTTCAAAAATTTCTACTCCAAATTTTTGTTTCATTTCTTGCTGAATCTTTATCCATTCGAATTTTTTTTTTTCGAAATGTTCAGAATTTTTATTTAAATTGTTTATCATGGAAGATCTCCAATTAAGACTTAAATAAAATTAATTCAATAAATTAATTTGAATTTATAAAAAAAAATAAAATCTCCAATTGAATAAATTTTCACGATAATTAATTTTAAATTATAAATTGAATCTTGATAATTTTTATAAGTAAAAAAATATTTACTAAATTAAAAAAAAATAAAAATCTATATATGGTGTTTAATCTCTTAAAAAAATTATATTTAGTAAATTTTTGTTACCTTAAGTTGTAAAAAGGATCGTCCCACTTAAAATTAGTTTTAAAATCTCTAAGATAAGTTGAGAACTACTTATAGTTGTTACAATGAATTAATTTTTTTTGTTATTCTAGAAATATTTCTTGACGCGTTTTGCTTTTTTATTATGCCGGTCTTAGCTATTTTCATTAATTCTGAATTAAGTTTTGGCAAAAATGAAAGTGCGTCCTTTTTATTTTTTTTATCCAGCAAAGAATTCATTTTTTTTATAGCATTTTTGTATCTACTTCTTCTTGACTTATTTACTACTGTTTCTCTTGCTATTCTTCTTGTTGTTTTAATTGCTGATTTTGTATTTGCCATCGCGCGACTATATAACTTGCAAAATCTTTTCGGTCAATAAAATAATTGATTATTTTTGACAAACATTACAAACATAAGTTGATCTATTAGATATATTTAATTTAACTATTTTTTGATTGCAATTTGTTGTTGGACAAATTTTACCTTCTTTATCGTATACCTTAAATTCTTTCTGATAAGACCCTTTCTTACCCTTTATATTTTTAAAATTTCTAATTGATGATCCTCCTTTTTTTATCGCTTTATTTAGAACATGCTTAGAAAATTTAATAATTTTCTTAATTTGATTTTCTGAAATTTCTTTTCCTTTTTTAAATGGGTTTATTTTGGAATAAAATAGTATTTCGTTAGCATATATATTTCCTATACCTGCAACCAAAGATTGATCTAAAAGAAAATTCTTAATATTTTTGTTTTTATTATATATTTTTTTTTTTAAGTATTTAAAAGAAAATATCCTATCAAATGGTTCGGGACCAATTTTTTTAAAATATTCATTTAATTCTTTTTTTGAATGAATAATTTTAAAAAACCCAAATCTTCTTGGATCGTTATAAATAATCTTAAAATTTGTAAAAAATATTTCAATATGATTATGTTTTTTTGGTAATTTCATTGAATTATAAAAACTTAAATTTGAATATAAATTATTATTATTTTTTTTAAAACAATGATGAAGTGTACCAGACATTCCAAAATGAACTAACAAATATTTATTGTCTTCTAAACTAATAATTATATATTTAGATCTTCTATCAACACTTAGGATTTTTTTTTTTTTAAGAAATTCTTTAAAGTTTTTTTGAATTTTAAAACGTAAATTTGGATTTTTAACTAAAACACTATCAATAATTTTATATTTTACCTTTTTTTCTAAGGACTGTTTTACTATTTCTACTTCTGGCAATTCTGGCATTTGTCACTATATTAATATCATTAAAATAAAAAAAAATTAAATCATGCAACAAAAGCTACAACAAAATAATGGGTTAGTAAAAAAGGTATTTAACAGTGTATTTAATAAATATGACCTTATGAATGATATTATGTCATTTGGAATCCACAGATTGTGGAAAAAAGAATTGATTCATTTATTAAATCCTTCAGAAAATACTAAATTGATTGATGTCGGATGTGGCACGGGAGATATTGGAAAATTGTTCTTAAAGGCTACAAATAATAATTGCGAAATTTTATGTGTAGACCCTAATAAAAACATGATTAAAGAAGGAAAAAAGAATTTTATTAATTTAAATAATGTTAAATGGAATAATAACTATGCTGAAAAATTAAAAACTTCATCAAATTATTATGATTACTATACTATAAGTTTTGGCCTTAGAAATACAACCAACTTAGATAAGAGCATGTCTGAAGCCTATAGAGTTTTAAAAAGAGGTGGGAGATTTGTATGTTTAGAATTTTCAAAAATAGATAATACAAATTTAAATTTTTTTTATGAAAAATATTCACAATTAATTCCATTAATTGGAAAAGTTGTAGTTGGTGACAAAGAACCTTATGAATATCTTGTTAAAAGCATTAATGAATTTATAAATCAAAAAGAGCTAATTAAAATTATGAAAAAAAATAAATTTCAAAATTGTACATATAGGAATTTAAGTGGTGGAGTAGTAGCTATTCACTCTGGCTGGAAAATATAATGATAAAAAAATTATTTATTCTTTTTAAAATTGCTAGAAAACTGGCTTCTTCTGATGCATTAAAAATTATTTCTAAAACACATGAACCGCCAGTTGCTATTAAAATTTTATTTAATCTCTTATCTTTTTCTTTTTTTTCAAAAAATAATCAACTTCAAGATACAAAAGATGAAGAACGATTGTGTAAATCTATTGAAAATATGGGACCTACATTTATAAAACTTGGTCAATTTTTAGCAACTAGACCTGATATAATAGGTGAAGATTTATCAGTTCAATTAGAAAAATTGCAAGATAGAGTTCCTGCTTTTTCATCATATGAAGCAAAAGATATAATAAAAAAAAATTTAGGAAATAAAACATTTGAATCAATAAATAATTTTAGTGAGCCAGTAGCTGCTGCATCAATTGCTCAGGTCCACAAAGCTAAAATTAACGATAATGGAACTATAAAAGATGTTGCAATTAAAATATTAAGGCCAAATATTAAAAAAATTTTTAATGAAGAGATTGATGCATTAATGTTGCTTGCTTATTTTGTTGAAAATTTAATTAAAAAAACAAGAAGATTAAAATTGGTTGAGGTTGTTTTTTTATTAAAACAAATTACGAACCATGAAATGGACTTAAGATTTGAGGCTGCTGCTGCTAATGAATTTTCTGAGAATACTAAAAATGATCTAGGTTTTTATGTTCCTGCAATTTATTGGAATTACACAAGTGAAGAAGTTTTAACTTTAGATTGGGTTGAAGGAATATCAATAAGAGAAAAAGAAAAAATAAAAAATAACAACATAGACGTAAACAAAATTGCTTCGGATTTAATCCAACATTTCTTAAGACACGCTGTAAGAGATGGATTTTTTCATGCAGATATGCATCAAGGAAATGTATTTATAGATGAAAGTGGGCAAATCATAACTATAGACTTCGGAATTATGGGAAGAATTGATAAATTGAATAGAAAATACCTAGCTGAAATACTATTTGGATTTATCCAAAGAGACTACAAAAAAGTTGCCGAAGTTCATATTCTAGCAGGTTTAGTTCCTAGGAATGTCCAAGTTGGTGAACTGTCTCAAGCATTAAGATCAATTGGTGAACCGATATTTGGACAATCTGTAAAAGATATTTCCGGAGGAAAACTTTTAAAACAACTATTTGATATTACAGAAAAATTTAATATGCAGACACAGCCCCAACTTCTTCTTCTTCAAAAAACAATGGTAGTTGTAGAAGGTGTTGCAAGGAAGCTCAACCCAAGTACTAATATATGGGATACATCAAAACCAGTGCTCGAAAAATGGTTAAAAGAAACTAAAGATCCGATTACTAGTTTTACAGAAAAATTAAAAGATTCAACAGATGTATTAAAAAAACTTCCAGACTTACCAGAAATTATGGATAAAGCTAATCAAGCACTGACTTATCTTGCTAGTGGACAAATACCACAAAACTCAAATTCATACTCATTATTAAAAGAAAAAGAGATGGAAATGAAATCATTTAAAAATCAAAGTATAATTGGATTATTATCACTTGTAATTTTAGGTTTCATAGTATTCTAATTCAGAAAAATGAACAATTTAGAAAATAAAAAAATTTTACTTATTATATGTGGTGGTATAGCTGCATATAAAAGTCTAGAACTAGTTAGATTATTAAAAAAAAAAGGAGCTTTTGTTAAAACTATATTAACAAAAAGTGCTCAAAAATTTATAACTCCTCTTTCTGTAACATCATTGTCTCAGGAAAAAATTTATATGGATCTTTTTAATTATAAAAACGAAGCAGAAATGGACCATATTTCACTATCAAGATGGTCAGATTTAGTTTTAATTGCTCCAGCAACAGCAAATACCATTTCAAAACTTAGTTATGGAATGTCGGATGATCTTGCTTCCACAGTTGTAATGGCTTCTGACAAAAAAATATTTTTAGCTC
>CABXMS010000011.1 GCA_902513415.1 uncultured Pelagibacteraceae bacterium | reverse complement strand
TATATTCCACTTAGCGCAGAAAATAAAATTACAACTAAATCAAAAAAACTAATATTATTTTTTCCGTTTTTCTTACACAAAATCAAAAATGTTAATATACAAAGAAAAATTTGTGCATTAATAGAATTCAACCATACTTCTGGAACATTATTGGGCGAAAATAAAATTATAAAAGAAAGAATTATTTTATTATTCAAATTGTCTGTTAAATAAGAGCTCTTATAAATTACAGTGTGAAAAATTAATAATATTGGAATTAACGCAAGATAATTGCTTATAAGTGGTGAAAGTTTTAAAGAAAATAAGTTTGCTATGATTCCAGAAATATTTGCCCATAGATTAAAATAACCAGATGCAAAATCTATAAAAAATATGGAATATAAAAAACCTTCTTTGTAAGCATTTGCAAAATATAAACTCCCTTCTTCAGCTGAAAATCTTCCATGAAATAATATGTATGGACTTCTATAAACAATAGCAACCAATAACAAAAAAAATAATATTTCTTTCGCAGTAAATTTAAAATTTCCAAACTTCATTATTATAGATTAATGAATTAAACAAATTTATCTTTTTGATCAAAAGCTGACATTAATTCATTCCATTCTCTTTTTGACAAACCGCTCTCTTCGATATTTACTTTTTCACCTTTTATTAATTGTTTAATAATTTTTTTTCCTTTTTCAGAAACTTCTGTCCCTCCAACTCTATAATCCATAAAAGCATCATAAGTTATGGGAACCCATTTTTTAACAGTACCCAACATTGCATCAGCATAAGTTCTTATTTCATATTGAGCATGAAGGTCGGCTCTGAGTCTTAAAAAATTCATTAAGTTTAATAAATCGGTTTTCCAATACCACTGTGTATAAGTATTCAAAGTTAAATTCATTCTTGCTAACTCTCTAGCCAATCCTACCTTGCCTTCATCTATTACGCTACCATCATAACGTTCATTGAGCATTGTTTCGTAATTTTTATAAGTTTGTTCCGCATCATTCTTTATCAAATTTAAAACCTGTTTTGCTTGATCACCTTCAAGAACATCTCCTCTTCCTTGTCTGTTAATTTGAGATTGTGCTGCCAAATGTTCTCTGTCAGGTAAATAAAATTCTTTATCCAATATTGAATACCTTGCAGAGTATTCATTTACATTTGCTGTTCTATGTCTAATCCACTGTCTTGCAATAAATATCGGAAGCTTTACATGGTATTTAATTTCACACATTTCAAAAGGTGTGCTATGCCAGTGTCTCATTAAATATTTGATCAATCCAGCATCAGTAGAAACTTTTTTTGTACCTTTTCCATAAGAAACTCTAGCTGCTTGTACTATAGATGTATCGTCTCCCATATAATCGATGACTCTAATAAAACCATGATCTAGTATTGGAATTGCTTCATATAGAATTTTCTCTAACTCAGGTGCGGTTACTCTTTTTGTCTTATTTTCATTTGATTGTTGTTCTTCTATTTCTTGTTTTTGTTCTTTGGTCAATTTCATAATAGTTTTTTAGATGGACTTATGGTTTTTATATTAATCTTTTTACTTTTCCAATAAAGAATTATACCTGTATATTTATTAAATGATAAATAATAAAATATTGTTTCATGCTGATGATTATGGGCGAAGTAGTGCAGTATCGGAAAATATACTAAAATGTTTAGAGCAAGGCTGCCTTAATAGTGTTTCAGTTATGGTTAATCATCATCAAGATTCGCTTGATAAATTAAAAGATTTTAAAAATGTAAATATACGGCTTCATTTAAATTTAACAGAAATTCCAAATACTATTTCTAAAAATACTGAATTTCTTTCAACACTAAGTTTTTTTAAGCTTCTGTTTCTAAATAAAAGTAAAAAAAAAATAGTATACAAAGAAATTGATGATCAAATAACAAAATTTATAAGCATTTATAAACCAAAAAAGTTGAAGATTGATGGGCACGAACATGTGCATTTGATACCATGGATTTATAATTATCTATCAACTAATAGTGAGCGCTATAAAATTTATGAAATGAGAAATTCTAATGAAGAATTAATGTTGCCCAGATTAAATGATATTTTTAATCCTCAATATTTACGAAATTTAATTGCATGCTTGATAATTAAATTTTTTTCTTTTTTTAATAAAGAAATTTTTGTCAAATCTCCAAAATTTTTTGGATTACAATACTCAGGTATGCAGGATGAACTAACTTTAAAAAAAACGATTAATTTTTTAAAAAAAAAAAAATTCACGAATTGTGAAATTTTGGTTCATCCAGGTTTTGCAATGCCTAATGAGATAAGCTATTTCAAAAAAAAATATTATGATTTTTACATATCAGAAAAAAGAAAAATTGAATATGAGTTGTGTTTTTCTGAAAAAATAAAAAATGAATTAAATTTAAATTAATTAATATGATTAATTAAACAAATGAGAAAATTCAATATAATAGGATTTGGTAAAATGGGAATTCAAATTACTTCTCTATTAATGACAATGGGTTATGAAGTAAATATTTTTACTAAAAATTTTACTAGCAAAGAAAAAAAATTCAAAATTTCAAATAAAATTTTTGAAAAATATTTAAAAATAAATCAATCGGGAAAATTTCAAATTTTCAAGGAAATAGCAGATCTACCAAAAAATCACACAATAGAAACATTAGTAGAAGATATTGATATTAAAAAAAAAATTTTATCTAAAATTCAATATGATTTTAAAGACATATTATTGTTTACAAATACATCTTCATATAATCCTAAAGAAATAAATGAAAATGCTTATGGTATTCATTTTTTTAACCCAATACATCATTTAAAAATTATTGAGACAACATGTTCAAAAAAAATTCAAAAAGGAATTGCTAAATTTTTATTTGATGATTTAGAAAAATTTAACTTTAAAGTTTTCGAAGTAAAAAATAATAGAGGTTACATATATAATTTTTTATATTTTAAAAAAATGGCATTGTATTTTGAGCTTATTGAAAGATATGGATATGAATCTAGTGAAATTACAAACTTATTAAATGAATTTAAAATAAACGATAACTTTAATAAAGTAATAGATTTAGTTGGAGTAAAAACTTCTCAAAAAATTATAGAAAACCTTTTGGAAAATGAAAATAATTTTATTAAAAACCCCAAAAGCTTTATTGATAAAGAAAAATAATATTTTTATTAAATATGAGTAGAAATGAAAAATTTAAAATATTAGATGAAAACCCAGGAGATCTTTCAACAAATGAGCTAATAAAATTATCTAAATTATTTAAAAGAGTTTTTAAAAAAAATTTTTCTCACGAGTTTCTTAATTGGTTTTATAATAAAAATCCCAATGGTTCCGCTTTAACATATAATGCAAGTTATAATAATGAGGTTGTAGGTCATTATGCTTTGATTCCTATAAAAATTAATCTGAAAGGAAAAGAACATGATGCTGCACTTTCTGTTTTTACAGCGATAGATAAAAAATACCGGGGATTATATTTATTTAATAAGTTAGCAAAAAAAACTTTTGAAATGGCAAAAAATAAAGGTATAAAATATATTATTGGCGTTAGTAACCAAGTAAGCACAAAGCTTTTTATAAGATATTTTAAATTTAAATTGATCTCAAAACTTGATGTTAAGTTTGGAATTGGAAATATAAAAAAGGTAGAAAAAGAAAACAATTTTAAAGTAATCTGGAATAATGAAAGTTTATCTTGGAGATTAAAAAATCCAAGATTTAATTACCAAATACATGAACTAAAACAAAATTTCTTAATATATAATAATTTTTATAAATTTTTTAAAATTCAAATGGGTGAATTTTCTAAAATCAATTTTTTAAATACTTTTGAAAACCATAAGAATAAAAGTAGATTTAATTTTTTCAATTTGTGGATCGGTCTTGGAGATTATGATTGGAAAAATTCACTATATTTTAATTTCCCAGAAATACTAAAGCCAGCTCCTTTAAATTTTATAATAAAAAATATTTCAAATGAAACTGATGATTTGAACTTGGAAAAAAGTGATATTGAGTTTCAGTTAATTGATTTTGATATATTTTAGAGTTTGTTACTTTATATTTTATTGAAATTCTTCATTAAATATCTATATTAAATTTGTTGGTTTTCCAACTACGACGATAAACGAATTTCGTAATAAGCATTGCGGACGTGGGGGCAGTACCCACCACCTCCACCAAATTCAACTTACGGGGGTGAACTAGGATCGACGGGTGTCTAAAGGCTATTCTTTCGTTCGGGATTGTTCCACCGTGACGGGCTAAATTATAATTGCAAATGATAAATTTGCTCTTGCTGCTTAATTAATAAATTAATTAAGTAACGGGGTTTTGGGGCACCTGGCAACAGAACGCCCCTTAAATATGAACTTAAAAATTAAAAAAATTCTCTATTTTTGGTTTGTAGAAACACCTGATGAAAAAAAATTCCAAAAAGATTTTAAATTTGATCAAGTTATAAAAAGTAGATTTTTTAATGATTACGAATTAGCGAGTCAAAACAAACTGGATGATTGGCAAGATACGGATAGGGGTTGTCTCGCTCTGATTATTTTACTTGACCAATTTTCAAGAAATTTATTTAGGGAAAACGGAAAAGCTTTTGAGCAAGATGAAAAATCAAGATCTGTCTTGGTTAAAATAATAGCAAATAACTTTTTAGATAAAATGAATGAAAGTGAGAGACTCTTTGCTTTATTGCCTCTTATTCATAGTGAGAGTATTTCAGACCATGAAAAGGCATATGAATTAATGGAGAAATATTTGAAAAACCATTCAGACCTAGAAAAAATAAAAAAATTTTGGTTAGATCACACTGCGGTTATAAAAAGATTTGGTAGATACCCCCATAGAAATAAAGTTTTAAATAGAGTGTCTTCAGACGATGAAGTTGAATTTTTAAATTCCCCCAACTCATCTTGGTAAAATAATACACACCTGACAACAGAACGTCCCTTCTCTAGTTTATATTAACTTGACATTTCTTATCAAATCAATTTAAAGATGTCCTGTTGTTAGTTTTTTCTAACAATAAAGTTAAATAAAAAAGAAAGAAAATAAAATGAGTATAAACGGAAAAGTTAAATGGTTTAATGGAACTAAAGGATATGGTTTCATTGAAAGAGAAGATAAAGAAAAAGATGTTTTTGTACACACTTCGGCAGCTCAAGCTGCAGGTTTTGAGTTAAACGAAGGCGATGCATTAACATTTGAAGTTGAGAACGGTGAAAAAGGTCCTTCCGCAGTTAATCTGCAAAAAGCTTAATCATATTTCGGTAGATTTCAAACACATTTGGGGGTGGAACTTTAAAAAATTATAAAATTTAATTTCTCCCCCAATGGTTATAGGTTGATTTATAGAGCACCTGGCAACAGAACGCCCCTTTCGATTTTCAAAGTCCTGCGTCTATAAACAAAAAATAATAGAATGACAACTACCTTGAAAATTGATAATTTTATTTAATGGAATTTACAGCTGAAATTAAAAGGGCTACTGATCCAATATATCAAAAAATTTCTAGAGCAATCCCTGAAATTGAATGGTCAAGTCACGCACCATTCATTTATAAAATTAATAAATTAAAAAAAGAAAAAAATGCAGTAATACTAGCACATAACTATCAAACTCCAGAAATTTATCACGGTATATCAGATTTTTCTGCTGACTCTCTTGCTTTGGCTGTTGAGGCGGCAAAAACAAAAGCAGATATTATTGTTATGTGCGGAGTTCATTTTATGGCTGAAACCGCAAAATTAATGTGTCCAGAAAAAAAAGTTTTACTTCCAGATATGAGCGCTGGTTGTTCATTGTCTTCATCAATTACAGGTGAGGATGTTAGAAATTTAAAAAAAAAATATCCAGGAGTGCCCGTAGTATCTTATGTAAATACTTCAGCTGATGTAAAAGCTGAAACAGATGTGTGTTGTACATCAGCTAATGCTGTAAAAATTGTAAAAACATTAGGTGTTAAAAAGGTTATATTTTTACCTGACGATTTTTTAGCAAAATATGTTGCTTCACAAACAGATGTTGAAATAATTTCATGGAAAGGAACATGCGAAGTTCATGAACAATTTAATGATCAAGAAATAAATGAAATAAGAAAAAACAACCCAGGAATAAAAATAATAGCACATCCTGAGTGTCCTCCTGATGTAATCAATGCTTCTGATTTTGCTGGATCTACAAGTGGAATGATTAAATATGTAAGAGATAATCAGCCCAAAAAAGTTATGATGGTGACAGAATGTTCAATGAGCGACAATGTTCAAATAGATAATCCAAATGTTGAATTCGTTAGACCATGTAATCTATGTCCACATATGAAAAAAATTACTCTTCCTAAAATTTTAGACTGCTTGGAAAACGAAACTAATGAAATTCAAATGAGCAAAGAGATCATTGAAAAAGCAAGAAAATCAGTTGAGAAAATGGCTGAAATAGGCAGATAAGATCTGTGTCAAAAATAATTTTAAGTAAAAATTTTATAAGAAATATCTGTAAGCTAGCACTTAATGAAGATCTGTTTCCATCAGGTGATATTACTTCAAGTCTACTAAATAATAACATAAACAAAAAAGTAAAATTAATAACAAATAAGAGTGGTATTATTGGTGGATTAGAGTTCGCGAAACAAACATTCAAATTAATTGATAAAAAAATCAAATTTAATGTTAAAAAAAAAGAAGGCTCTTTAATAAAAAAAAGAGATGTTATTGCAATAATTGATGGAAATATTAAAAATATATTAACTGGCGAAAGAGTTGCTTTAAATTTTATTTCACATATTTCAGGCATATCAACTAAAACAAATCTATTTGTAAAAAAAGTAGGAAAAAAAACAAAAATTTGTTGCACAAGAAAAACTATTCCAAACCTAAGAGTAATTCAAAAATATGCAGTAAAACTAGGTGGTGGCACAAATCACAGATTTAATTTAAGTGATGAATATTTAATTAAAGATAATCATATTGGTGCAACAAAAAATTTTGAAGAAATAATAAAAAAAGCAATAAAAGAAAAAAAAGGGAAAAAAATAACTGTTGAAATCGATAATCTTAATCAATTAAAAAAGATCAAGGGATTAAAATTTAATAGAGTTTTGTTTGATAACATGAAAATAAATAATCTTAAAAATGGCGTTAAATTAGCAAAAAAACTATATGAAACTGAGGCTTCCGGTGGAATTAATTTGAAAAATGTAAAAAAAATAGCTGCTACGGGTGTGGATAGAATATCTGTCGGAAGTATCACTCATAGCGCACCAGCTATAGATTTAAAATTAGAAATCTAAAATTTAATTAATTTTTTTTAGTTGAGCTTGTGCAGCAGCTAATCTTGCAACAGGCACTCTATAGGGTGAGCACGAAACATAATCTAAACCAACTTTGGAACAAAATTCTATACTTTTTGGATCACCGCCATGTTCACCACAAATTCCAAGCTTGATTTTCTTATTTTGTTTTTTTCCTCTAGTTGCTGCTATTTCAATTAAATCACCAACTCCATCATCAATTGAGATAAATGGGTCAATATCAAAAATTTTGCTTTCAATGTAATCATTTAGAAATTTACCACTATCATCTCTACTAATTCCAAATGTGGTTTGGGTAAGATCATTTGTTCCAAAGCTAAAAAATTCAGCATGTTTGGCTATATCTTTTGCTTTAATTGCGGCTCTTGGAAGCTCTATCATTGTTCCAACTAGAAATTTAATTTTAATTTTATTTTCATTCTGCACGTTTCTTGCAACTCTAATTACTAAGTCTTTCATTATTTTTATTTCAGCCTCTGTTGAAACAAGTGGTATCATTATTTCGGGCATAATTGATTTTATTTTCCTTTTTTTACATTCTACTAATGCTTCAAATATAGCTCTAATTTGCATTTCGTAAATTTCAGGAAAAGAAATACCTAGCCTACAGCCTCTATGACCTAACATCGGATTTTGTTCGTGTAATTCACCGATTCTTCCTTCAACTTCTTGAGTTGATAAATTTAAAGATTTTGCAACATCTGCGATCTCATTAACACTTTTAGGCAAAAATTCATGTAATGGTGGATCTAATAATCTTACTGTTACCGGAAGTCCATTCATAATTTTAAATATTTCTATAAAGTCCTTCCTTTGGTGAGGTAAAAGTTTAGTCAGCGCTTTGTTTCTGTCTTCTTTAGATTTTGAAAGTATCATTTCCCTAACAGATAAAATTCTTTCTTCATCAAAAAAACATATGTTCTGTTCTGCACAAACCAATTCCTTCTGCACCAAATTCTCTTGCTGTTTTGCTATCTAATGGTGTTTCGGAATTAGTTCTTATTTTTAACTTTCTAAAAGAATCTGCCCAACTCATCACTTTTGAAAAATCTCCTGAAATTTCTGGTTTTATAGTTTTTACCTCTCCTAAAATTATTCTTCCGGTTGATCCATCAAGTGTAATTATATCTCCTTCTTTAATCTCAAGATTTTTTGTTTTGAATATTTTTTTTTCATAATCAATATCGATTTCACTTGAACCGGATACACAAGGTCTACCCATTCCTCTGGCAACTACAGCAGCATGACTGGTCATTCCGCCTCTGGCCGTTAAAATTCCTTTTGCTGCATGCATGCCATGTATATCTTCTGGTGATGTTTCAATTCTAACTAAAATAGTATTTTGCATCATTCCATTTAATCTTTCAGCTTCATTGGATGAAAAGACTACTTTACCACTCGCCGCACCTGGCGAAGCTGGTAAACCTTTTGCAATAACATTTATTTCACTTTTTTCATCCAATGTTGGATGAAGAAGGCTGTCTAAAGAATTGGGATCTATTCTTAAAATAGCTTCTTTTTTAGAAATTAATTTTTCTTTAAACATATCAACTGCAATTTTAACTGCAGATTTAGCTGTTCTCTTTCCCGATCTTGTTTGTAAGATCCATAGTTTTTGGTTTTCTACAGTAAATTCTACATCTTGCATATCTTTGTAATATTTTTCTAATTTTTTTAAAATTTTTTCTAATTTTTTAAAAACTGTTGGCATAGATTCTTCCATTGAAGATTCATTTAAGCCTGAATCTTTTCTAGCTTTTTTGGTTATATGTCTGGGGGTTCTTGTTCCTGCAACCACATCTTCTCCTTGTGCATTAATTAAATACTCTCCATAAATTTCATTTGTTCCATTTGATGGATTTCTAGTAAACACTACTCCAGTAGCACAATCTTCTCCCATATTTCCAAATACCATTGATTGAATATTTACTGCTGTTCCCCAGTCCGAAGGTATGTGATTTAATTTTCTATAAATTTTTGCTCTATTGCTATCCCATGATAATAATACTGCAGAGATTGCACCTATCAATTGTTCGGTAACATCTTGTGGAAAATTTTTTTTTGATTGTTCTTTTATTAAGTTTTTAAAATCGTTTATCAGACCTTCCCAGTCACTGGCATCAAGTTCAGTGTCCAATAAAACACCTTTTGTAAGCTTATAATTTTCAATTAATTCTTCAAAATTATAATTTTCTACTCCCATAACTACGCTTCCATACATTTGAATAAATCTTCTATAACTATCTTTTGCAAATCTTAGGTTGGAAGTTTTTTCTGCTAAAGCATTTACTGTTTTATCGTTTAAACCCAAATTTAAAATAGTATCCATCATTCCTGGCATAGAAACTCTTGCCCCAGATCTAACGGAAACTAATAAAGGATTCTTTAAATCTCCAAATTTTTTACCTGTATCTTTTTCAATATTGCTAATTTCTTTTTTAATCTCTTTTAAAACTTTAGGAATTAATTTTTTTTTGTTCTTATAAAATAATTCGCAGACTTCAGTAGATATAGTAAAGCCTGATGGAACTGGAAAACCTAATTTACCCATTTCTGCTAGATTAGCTCCTTTTCCACCTAAAATATTTTTTGGTGAATTTATTTTTTTTGTATTTTTATATTTAAAATTAAAAACTAATTTTTTCACTATAAACTTTCTAATCTAGAGAAATTAAAATAATTATCGAAAGTTTTACACAACATTTGTAGAAGTTCTAGTCTATTTTTTTTTAATATTTCTTCATCATCATTTACTTTAACATTATCAAAAAATTCTGTTACTTCTTTTTTTGCTAAAGCTAGAGTATTTAAAAGACTTTCATAATCATCTTCTTTGGCAACACTTGTAAAATCTTTTCTTATTTCATGAATCTTTTTATATAAATTTGTTTCAAAGTTATTTTTAAATAAACCTGGATCTGCTGTTCCAGAAATTTCTAAATTTTGATTTTTAAGTTCATTATTAAGAATGCTTGATGCTCGCTTGTAACTAAATATTATATCTTTGCCAATATCTTTTAATATTAATCTATTTAGCACACTTGCTTTATTGTAAATTTTTAAAATATCATCAATATTATAAGACAGTGTTGAACTTTCTATAATGTCTTGTCTTATAGCTTTTTCTTTCATAAAATTTTTAAATCTTTCATTAAAAAATTCTGATAAATCTTTTTTTACAATTTTTGTATCAAAAACAATATTTTGTTCATTATATAATTGGCATGAATAATTAATTAAATCTTTTATTTTAATTTTTTTTTTATTTTCTAAAATAATTTTAATTAATCCAATTGCTAACCTTCTTAAAGCATATGGATCCTTTGAACTTGTTGGTTTAAGATTAATACCAAAAAAACCAACAAGAGAATCTATTTTATCACTTAATGAAAGAGCCACGCTATATGGTTTTTTGGGTATCTTGCTGTTAGTTCCAATAGGAAGATAATGTTCGTTTAATGCTAAACAAATATCTTTTTCAAAACCCTGGGCTTCAGCAAAATATCCTCCTAAAACTCCTTGAAGTTCTGGAAACTCTCCAACTAAGTCGGACAATAAATCTACCTTGCAAAGTGATGACGCAACTTCAATTTTTTCCTTACTGATAAGTAGTTCGTCTGAAATTAATCCACTCAATTTCTTTATTCTTTGTGTTTTATCATAGTAGCTTCCAAGTCCTTTAAAATAATTAACATTTTTTAGTTTTGAAATTTGCTTTATTAAACTTTGTGATTTGTTTTTTTCCCAAAAAAATTCAGCATCATTAAGCCTGGCTTCAACAACTCTCTCGTTTCCTAGTTTGATTAACCCTTTGCTATCATTGCAATCAGCAACAACAAAAAAACTATTTGTTAAATTGCTATCATTATCTAGCGCGGGAAAATATTTCTGGTGTTGTTGCATTGTTATAATTATTATTTCTTTTGGTATTTTTAAAAAATTTTTATTGAATGAACATGACAAAATTTTTGGTTTTTCTACAATATCAGAAACTTCTTTTAATAGTTTTTTGTTTATATTTATTTTAAGATTCTTTTTGCTTGATAGTTTTATTAGCTCTTTATGAATTAAATTCATTCTTTTTTCATTATCAATAATAATGTTAAGGCTTTTAAAAAAAGAAATATATTTATCGAAATTATTGAATGATTTTGTTCTTTCTTCAAAATTTTTATCAACAAATGTTAAATTTGAACTTTCGATATGATGAAACTTAAAGCTTAAAGTTTTTCCTTCAAAAACTGCCAAAATAGACTTTAATGGTCTTCCCCAGAACAAATTAAATTCACCCCATTTCATAGATTTTTTCCAAGATATTTTTCCTAATATCATGGGTATCTGATCATTTAATATGTCTTTTGTTTTAATCTTAATTGAAGGTTTTTTAAAAAAGTAAAACTCACCTTTTTCAGTTTTTTTCGAATAAATATTTTTTTTATCAATTTGATTTGATCTTATAAATCCATCAAGTGCTTTTTCTGGTGCATCAATGTTTGGACCTCTTATTTCTTCAGTTTTTTGAAATATTTCTTTATTTATATTTTTAAAACAAATTACTAATCTATTTGGTGTTGAAAAAACATTAATATCATCTCCAGCGTCATAGATAATATTTTCTTTGTCAAAAAAACTTTTAAAATTTATTAATAAATTCTCTCTTGCCGCAGATTGTAAATTCGGAGGCATTTCTTCTGTGAATAATTCTAAAAAAAACTCTGCCATTTCAATTTTGACTTTCAAGCCATACTTGTCCAACACCTTTGACTATATTTCTAATACGAGAGATATATTCAGCTCTCTGTGCTACACTAATTACTCCTCTGGCATCTAATATATTAAATACATGACTAGCTTTTAAACATTGATCATATGCTGGTAGCGAAAGTTTATTTTCTGTTAACGACTTAGCTTCATTTTCAAACATATCGAAAATTTTAAAAAGATTATCTGTATTTGCAAATTCAAAATTATACTTTGAAAATTCTTCTTCAGCTTGGTGAAAAACTTCTTTATATAAAAGACCCTCATTATTCCATATTAGATCAAATACATTTTTTTTTCCTTGTGTAAACATGCACAATCTTTCAAGACCATAAGTTAGTTCAACAGATATTGGTTTACATTCTATGCCGGCCATTTGTTGAAAATATGTAAATTGAGTAATTTCCATTCCATCACACCAAACTTCCCAACCTAGTCCTGCGGCCCCTAATGTCGGACTTTCCCAATCATCTTCGACAAATCTTATATCGTGATCTTGGTGTTTAATTCCTATTGAAGCTAAACTATTTAAATAAAGTCTTTTAATATTTTTGGGTGATGGTTTAATTAAAACTTGAAATTGGTAGTAATGTTGAAGTCTATTTGGATTTTGACCATATCTTCCGTCAGTAGGTCTTCGCGAAGGTTGTACATATGCGGCCTTCCATGGTTTAGTTCCTAGCGATCTAAGAGTTGTAGCTGGATGAAAAGTTCCTGCACCAACTTCTATGTCATAAGGTTGTAATATTACACATCCATGCTTACTCCAAAATTTTTGGAGATTTAATATTGTGTCTTGAAACGATTGAAAATTTTTTATTAATTTTTTTTTTTTTATTTTTTTTTTAGAAACCATATCTCTGCCAAATCGATCTTTCCTCAAGAACATTTATTAATTTGTCAGTATGGTCTTGCGAAGAAGAAAGTTTTTTTGACAACCATCCTCTTGATTTTTCAAATTTTTTAATTATAACTTCTTCACCAAACTTTTCTCTTAAAATCTGTTGTGCATTTCCAATACCATCTATTAAACCCAACTCTTTTGCTTTTCTTCCAGACCAGAATTCTCCTGAAAATAATTCAGTATCAGTATTTTTTTTTAATTTAGCTGATCTGCTTTTTTCAACAACATCTATAAAGTCCTTGTGAAGATCCAATTGAATATTTTTTAATCTGTCGATGTCTTCTTTTTTTTCATCCATAAAAGGGTCTAAAGTGCTTTTGTTTTTTCCAGCAGTGTAAACTCTTCTTTGAACTCCAATTTTTTGAATTAAATCTTTAAATCCAAAAGAAGAATAAATTACTCCTATTGAGCCAACTATTGAGCTTTGATTTGCATAAATTTCATCTCCAGAGCAAGCAATTAGATAGCCTCCTGAAGCTGCCACATCTTCTGCAAATACAATCACTTTTTTCTTATTTTTTTTTGCCTGATGTCTAATAAAATCATGAATAAGATGTGATTGAACCGGTGAACCACCTGGAGAATTAATTGAAATGGCTACCGCTGGTGCTTTTTTTACAGAAAAAGCTTTTTTAATTATTTCCTCTTGTCCGGCAAAGTCTATTCCTTGCTTAAATTTTCCTACATTACCTATAACGCCATTAAGTTTAATATGAGGAATAATTTTTTTTTTTTTGAAAATTGAAAACATACCAATGCTTATAAAATTTTTGATTTAATATAAAGTCTACTTATAGTTGAAGTTTGAGGTGCGTCAATTGATAAGTATATAATTGCCTTAATTGTACTAGTTTAAACCCATGGGAATAGTTGTTCAATTAAAAAATAGGATAAATAATTCATATTCTGATCTAAAAAGTTCAGTTGAAGAAAAATTAGTTTTAGTTGAAGAAAAAATTAAAACAAAATTATCTAGTAAGGTGGAATTGGTTGATGAGATGACAAAATATCATCTTAAAACAGGTGGAAAAAGAATAAGAGCACTTTTAACTTTAGGTTCAGCAAAACTATGTGGATATTCTAAAGGTGTAAGAGATATTAATCTTGCAGCTTGTGTAGAATTAATACATGCAGCAACGTTAATGCATGATGATGTAATTGACAATGGAAAAATCAGAAGAGGAAAAAAAACCTTAAATAGTATATGGGGAAATCAATCATCAATACTTGTTGGCGATTACTTGCTCAGCAGGTGCTTCGAGTTGATGGTTGAGGATGGTGATCAGGAAGTTTTAAAACTTCTTTCATCAACTTCAGCTGAAATTTCTCAAGGTGAAGTGTTACAACTTCAACATAAATCTGAAATTGATATGTTGGAAGAAACATATTTAAAAATTATATCATCAAAAACAGCATCTTTATTTGCAGCAGCTACTAAAGTTGGGTCTATGCTGTCAGGCAAAGAAAATAAAATTAAAGAAGCATTAGAATTTTATGGAAAAAATATTGGTTTAACTTTTCAAATTGCAGATGACACTTTAGATTATAACTCTGAACTAAAACTATTTGGCAAGGAAATTGGAAATGATTTTTATGAGGGAAAAATAACTTTGCCTATAATACTACTTTACCAAAATGCTAAAAGTGATGAAAAAAAGGAAATAAAAGAATTTTTTGAAAAAAATGAAAGATCAGAAGCTGAATTTAAAAAAGTTTTAACAATGATCAAAAAATACGGCATCATAAACCAATGTTATAAGAAAGCTGAATATTTTATAAATCTTGCTTCTAATTCTTTAAGTATATTTAAGGAGTCCAAAGAAAAAGAGATTTTTAAAAATTTAACATCTTTTAGTTTAGAAAGAACTTTTTAGGGACTTAACAAAAATTTTTCCCATTTTCCATTTTGTTTTTTAAAATATTTTAATCTTTGGTGTATTCTGTTTTTTCCATTAAGCCAAAATTCAATTTCATTTGGATTTAAATTCCATCCCGACCAATGAGGTGGTCTTGGTATATTATTTTTATCTGTATATTTTTTATTGTAATCATCTATATTTTTATATAGTTCGTCTATATTTTTTAAAACAGTACTTTGTTTAGATGCCCAAGCGCCAATTTTACTTCCATGATCTCTACTGGAATAGTAAATGTCAGCTTGTTCATCTGATACTTTTGAAACTTTACCTGTGATTCTTATCTGTCTGAGTAAACTTTTCCAATGAAAACACATTGAGGCATTAGAGTTTATCATTATATCTTTGCTTTTCTTGCTATTAAGATTTGTATAAAAAATA
>CABXMS010000010.1 GCA_902513415.1 uncultured Pelagibacteraceae bacterium | reverse complement strand
CTCTAGATATTTTTTTCATTAATTCTCTAGAATTTGGACCCGATATTGCTAGTCCATGGTATTCATCAGAACTATTTCTATAATCAACTCCATTTTCTGGTAAATATAATTCAAACCATCTTCTGTGCATTTCTTGGACAGCACCCGAGCCAAATATCATAAATTTTTCCTCACTAAGACAAGCAACTGTTAAATCACCATACAATTTACCTTTTTTTGTAAGCATAGGGTTTAAATTTATTCTTCCGGGTTTTGGAATTCGACCAGCTAAAACATTATCAAGATATTTACGAGCTCCTTTGCCTGTAAATTCATGTTTAGAAAAATTTGCAATCTCAGAGACACCAACTGCAGTTCTTACTGCAGCAACTTCTGAACCTACATAATCATGACAACGTGACCTTTTAAATGTTGGTTCTTCAAATGCATCTTTTTTATCTTTTGCAAACCAAAGAGCTTGCTCTAAGCCGAAACCATCTCCCATCACAGCACCTTTATCAATTAATCTATCATACAATGCTGTAGTTTTTTGCTTCCTTCCTTTGGGTAAAGTTTCATTTGGAAATGTCATTATAAATCTTCTTTCGTAATTTTCTGAAGATTTTATTGTTCCATAATCAGGTGAAGCATAATTGCCAAATCTTGCGACATCCATAGCCCAAACATCAAGAGATGGTTCTCCATCAATTATCCATTCGGCAATACATTTACCAACTCCTCCTGCTTGGCAAAAACCTGCCATAACACCTACGGCAACCCAATAATTTTTTATTCCTGGAACAGGACCAATTAAAGGACTTCCATCAGGTCCAAATGTAAAAGGTCCATTAATAATATTTTTTATTCCTGCTTTTTCTAAAGCTGGTATTCTTTTAAATCCAATTTCGAGTCTGTCTTGAATATTTTCTAATTTTGGTTCAAGCAACTCATGTCCAAAATTCATAGGAGTTTCTTTAACCTGCCAAGGTGTTGATTTAAATTCATATGTTCCTAACAACATTCCTTGGGCTTCTTGTCTAAAATAAATATTTCCCTCAAAATCTGTTCCTATTGGTAATCTTGGTTCATTTTTTCTTTCTTCAATTTCAGGAATTGTTTCTGTAATTAAATAATGATGTTCCATTGGTTGAACTGGTAAATTTACTCCTGCTAATTTTCCAACTTCTCTTGCCCATAATCCTCCTGCATTAATAACTATCTCGGCATTTATATTTCCTTTTTTAGTTACAACTTCCCATGATCCATCTTTTTGTTGATTTGTTTCAATGACTGGTGTGTGTGTATAATATTTCGCTCCATGTACTTTTGCTGATTTAGCATAAGCGTAAGTCACACCGGACGGATCTACCTCACCATCTATTGGATCCCACAATGCTGAAATGTAATGTTTTGGATCGATTAAAGGATGTTTTTTTTTTACTTCTTCTAATGAAATAAACTCCTGATCAAGTCCCATATATCTTGCTTTGGATCTTTCTCTCTTTAAGTAATCTGACCAAATTTCATTGGAAGCTAAATAAAAACCGCCACTAGATTTAAAGCCAACGGAATGTCCTGAGGTTTCCTCAATCTCTTTATAAAGATTAATAGTATATGCCATTAATTTTGAAATATTTGGATCAGAGGATATCGCGTGAACTGATCCTGCTGCATGCCAAGATGAACCTGAAGTTAATTCGTTTCTTTCAAGTAATATACAATCTTTTAATCCAAATTTTGCAAGATGAAAAAGAATTGAACAACCAACAACTCCTCCACCAATTACAACTACCTTGGTATGCTTTTCCATTAACTTAACCTTACAATGACTTAGCTATTTTAGTATTTAAGTGTTTTAAAGTTGGATCAGTACCATGTGCATAATGTTTTGACATGTCTGGGTAGTACTTATAAGAAATTGGTTTTCTACCTAGAGCAACTGCCATTTCACGAACATGATGGGGTTCCGCGCCACAACAAATTCCAATAAAATTTATTTTTTTATCAGCGCATTCTTTTGCAAACTCTGCCATTTCAAATCTATTGCAATATTTATTATCTAGAGCAACAGGAAAGGCATTGCCACCGGGTATACAATCACAACCTTCGTCAGTTTGATTTAAAAATCCAGGCTCTTTTTCAGTTGTTCTATAAGGCACTGGTAAAGCTGCAACATGACATGAAACTTTCTCTCTTATTTCGGGTAATAGTTTCATAGTCATTTTGGGGCCCCTAAAACAATTTAATCCAACAACGTCTGCACCGTTATCTTCTAAAACTTTGCATGCATCTCCCGGCGTATAACCATCTCTTGTTATATCATCTCGTTTAATTGAAAAATTACAAACTGCAGTTAATCCAGCATCTTTTATAACTTTGAGTGCAATTTTCATTTCTTCGAGCCAAGTGATTGTTTCGGCTACTACAAAATCAACACCTGCTTCTTTTGCCCACGAAACTTGTTCTTCAAACATTTTTTGACATTCAAGACTACTTTTTTTATCATTTGGATCATAAACATTGGTGTTAGCGACATCTCCACAAACTAATAAATCTAGATCTTTAAACTCATCTCTAGAGTCTTTTGCAATTTTTAACGCATTTTTTTGCAGCGATTCAAGCAAATCTTCTTTTCCAATTATTCTTAGTTTTTCACGATGACCATAGTAAGTAAAAGCTTGGATAACATCTGACCCAGCTCTTATAAACTCTCTATGTAATTGTGAAACAACTTCTGGATGTTCCAAAACAACCTCAGGAACAAAAGCGCCAGCTTGCAAATACCCTCTACGTTCCATTGCAAAAAGATATCCTTCAGCACAAAGAACAGGCCCTTCGTTGAGTCTTGTTATTAAATCTTTTGTCATAAATTCTCCTTTTAAAATTTCTGTTACTAAATTTTTATTTTTAAAAAAAAATTAAATCCTCTGGAAAGAATTAGAATGCAAATGATAGTAAAATCTATTCAAATAAATATGATCAAAACGAGTATAACCAATTACGATGTATTTTTTAATATATCTAAAATTTGTGGTCAGTTTGAACATATTTAAATTTATATTTTAATTATTCCTTTAGCAAAGACATTATTGTTGCAACTCTTAGTTGAAGCAAATTTGCATTTTTATATTCTATGTGTTCAGATGCGCTCTTAAAATTATTAATATTAAGGAGATATGATAATGAAAATAAAAAGAATACTTCTTTCTGCACTTGTGTTGTTAGGATTCACATCTTTTACTAGTGTTTCAAACGCCGCTTGCGGAAAATTAGTTGTTGCTGAACAGAACTGGGCTTCTGCTGAATTAATGGCAAACGTAGACAAAGTCATTTTAGAATCAGGTTTTGGTTGCGAGGTTGAGTTAGTTCCTGGAGCAACTATGCCGACATTTACTTCTATGAATGATAAAGGTACGCCAGACATGAACCCTGAACAATGGGCAAATGCAGTAGTTGAACCTTTAAAAGAAGCAGTAGCTGCAAAAAGAATTATTGTAGCTAACAAAGCGCCTATCACTGGCCTTGGTGAAGGTTGGTGGATTACTCCTGGAACTATAGAAAAAATTCCAGAAATAAAAGGTATGACAGCAGTTGAGATCCTAGAACATCCTGAATGGTTCCCAAGTAAAGAAGATCCTTCAAAAGGAGCTTTTGTTGGTTGCCCTGCTGGTTGGGGATGTCAAATAGCTAACGCAAACCTTTTTAGAGCTTTCGAAATGGAGAAAAAAGGTTGGGTGTTAATCGATCCAGGTTCTGCTGCAGGTTTAGATGGTACAATTTCTAAAGCATCTGATTCTGGAGAACCTTGGTTTGGATATTACTGGAACCCTACTTCAATGGTTGGAAAGTATAATTTACAGCCAGTTGACTTTGGTGTTCCTTATGCAGGAGCAGAGAATTGGAACAACTGCATAATGTTACCAGATGAACAGTGTGCAAGTCCAAAAGCAACTGCTTGGACGGTATCTGAGGTAAACTCTATCGTTTCTGCTAATTTTGCAAAAACAGGAGGAAAAGACGTTTTGAAATATGTTAAAAACCGTACTTACCCTGGTCCTATAATGAATGGAATGCTTGTATACATGGCAGATAACCAAGCTAAAGGATCTGATGCTGCTATTGAGTTTTTAGTTCGTCATCCAGAAGTTTGGACAAAATGGGTATCAGCTGACATAGCTAAAAAAGTTAGAGCCGCTATCGGTCTTTAATAAAATATAAATTATATTTACGAGCCTAATTCTTTAGGCTCGTAAACTAAGATCAAAAATTTTTTATGGATTTTTTTACTAAGTTTCCTGTGATGGAACGAACAGCTCTTGCTGAGTTGAGAAAAGGTATTGATTTAGTTTTTAGGGATTTTTCTAAATCTTACGGAGATAATATAGAAGCTTTTTTTGATCCAGTATTATTTTTTTTAGTCAGATTTGAAAAAATTATGATTACTACACCCTGGCCAATAGTAATTATTGCTATTTGTGGTTTGGCTTGGATTGGATCAAGAAGTTGGAAACTTGTTGTAGGAACAGCGATATCTTTCTTTCTTATAGGCTACTTTGGTATGTGGAAAGATTGCATGGCAACAGTCGCTATTATAACAGTATGCGTAATTTTATGTATGGCTGTAGGAATTCCTATGGGAATATTAATGGCAAGATCAAGCAGGGTAGAAAAAACAATGCTTCCAATTTTAGATATGATGCAGACTATTCCTAGCTTTGTGTATCTAATTCCAATACTTATGTTGCTTGGAATTGGAAAGGTTCCAGGACTAATTGCTATTTGTATTTATGCCGTTCCTCCAATAATAAGATTAACAAATCTAGGTATAAGAGAAGTTGATAAAGAAACAATAGAAGCGAGTGAAGCTTTTGGAGCTACTAAAATACAAAAGTTAAGAACTGTTCAAATACCCTTAGCATTGCCAACTGTTTTCGCAGGTGTTAATCAGACAATTATGATGGCTTTGGCAATGGTTGTTATTGCGTCTATGATAGGTGTAAAAGGTTTGGGAGTGCCTATTTTGAGAGCTGTCATGAACCAGTATCTTGCTTTAGGACTGTTTAATGGATTGGCTATAGTGGCAATAGCAATAATTTTTGATAGAATATCCCAAGAATACGGTCGAAGAATACAAAAGCACAGAGGAATAAAAAAATAACCATCCTGCCCCTACCAATATCCGATTTTTATAGACAGATATTTTAAAATAAATAAATATTCCGTAATGAATTTTTCTTTAGAAATTGGACCTAAAACTGATTTGGATACTTTGCCAGCTTTGAAGGATGTATATATAACTATGCTCCCTGGCAGTGACTATAAAGATACTGCTGAACAAGCTGATAAATTGGTCAAAAAAGGTTTAAATCCGATACCTCATTTCCCTGCTAGATCTATTGAAAATGATGATCGGCTTAAAGGGTATGTTTCTATGTGTAAAGATGTCGGGGTCAAACAAGCTTTGATTATAGGAGGAAGTCGAGAGCCTGTAGGGGTTTTTGACAGCTCAATTCAGCTTTTAGAGACAGGATATTTTGAACAAATGAAAATAGGAATCGCTGGACATCCAGAGGGGAGTCCTGATATATCCGATTCAAAATTGGAAAAAGCTATGAAAGATAAAAAGCCTTACGCTGATTATATAGTAACTCAATGGTTATTAAATCCTCAGCCAATCATAGATTTTATCTCTAAACAAACAGTACCAGTTCATGTTGGAATTACTGGGCCACTAAAAATAACAAGCTTGATTAAATTTGCTAATATTGTTGGTGCAAAAAATTCCTTAAACTTTCTTAAATCAAATTTTAGTAAGGCGTTAGATTTAATGAAACCTAAAGACCCTAATGATTTAATTGGAAAAGTTAAATCGCACACTGATTTTTTCCACATTTATACATTCGGCGGCTTGAAGGAAACTAACAAGTGGTTGATGGAGAACAAATATGTCTAACGAATTTGACTATACTAAACTAAAACATGCAACTTCTGTTGATCAATCTGATCGAGAAGTTCCATATAACTTAAGACAAAGTGGGCCTACAAAAGTTGAAATGTTAATTTCAACAAGAGTAAGAAAATCACCATACTGGCATTTATCAATGCAAGCTGGTTGTTGGAGAGCAACAGTTTATAATCGTATTTACCACCCAAGAGGTTATGTAAAACCAGAAGATGGTGGAGCAATGGTAGAATATGATGCAATTGTTAATCACGTAACAATGTGGAATGTTGCCGTTGAAAGACAAATAAGAGTTAAAGGTCCAGATGCAGAAAAATTTACGGATTATGTTATAACAAGAGATGCAACAAAAATCTCACCAATGAGAGCTAGATATGTAATTTTGTGTAATGCTTATGGTGGAGTTTTAAATGATCCAATACTTCTAAGAATTTCAAAAGATGAGTTTTGGTTTTCATTATCAGACTCAGATATCGGAATGTACCTACAAGGAGTTAATGCTGATGGAAGATTTAATTGTACAATCGAAGAAATTGATGCTTGTCCAGTACAAATTCAAGGACCTAAATCAAAAGCATTAATGAAAGATTTGCTTGGTGATCAAGTTGATTTAGATAACATGCCTTTCTATGGTTTAGCTGAAGTTAAAGTTGCTGGAAGAAGTTGTGTTATTTCACAATCTGGTTTTTCAGGTGAAGCTGGTTACGAAATATATTTAAGAAATGCAACTTTATATGCTGATGATATGTGGAATGCTGTTCTTGATGCAGGTAAAAAACATAACTTAATGGTTATTGCTCCTGCTCACCATAGAAGAATTCAAGCTGGTATTCTTTCTTGGGGACAAGATATGGACATGCAACATAATCCTTTCCAATGTAATCTTGGATATCAAGTTTCTTTATCTGGTAAAGGTGAATGGAACAAAAAAACTGATTATGTTGGTAAAACAGCTTTAGAAAAAATGGGTGCTGAAATTAAATCAGGTAAAAAACCATACAAACTTCAACTAGTTGGTCTTGAATTGGGAGGAAAACCTATTGAAGAATATGCTCCTGACTTTTGGTTAATTTCAAATGAAGATGGTGGAGATCCAGTAGGATTCGTAACATCTCCATGGTATCACCCAGAGAAAAAACAAAACATTGCAATGGGATATGTGCCATTTGACGGAACATTAAATGCTAATGGTTTTCCAAAAGGTAAAGTTGGAACTAAATACAAAGTTCATTTACCTGAAAAATACTCAGATACACCAGGAAAACCTGTTGATGCAGTAGTAGTTGATATACCTTTTAAAGAATCTTTTAACGCAAATACTAGAGAAGTAGTAAAAGGATAATTTTTTAGGGGGAGTTTAACTCCCCCTTTTAAATCAAAAATATAAATAATATGTTTGGTGAATTTTTAAATATAATTGTAAGGTCGTTAAAATTAGACAAAAATCTATATAGAGATTCAAAAAATTTTGGTGAGGCATCGATATATTTTGCTGGTTTAATAATGATTTTAGATGGAATAGCTGGTGCAGTTGCAGCTAATACATTTATTAAAACTTCAATAGGTGTCTCTGGTCTTACAGCAATTTTAACTTGGTTTATTTGGGCAATTTTTATTTATGTTGTAGGAGTTAAAATTTTTCCAGATAAAGAAACCAAAACACCATTTAAAAAAGTGTTAATTGCCGTAGGTTATGCACATGCTCCAGGTTTAATAAGATTTTTTGCAGTTACACCTGAATTGGTTATTCCTATTATATTTCTTACTCAATTTTGGATTTTTGCTTCACTTATAATTGCTTCGAAAGAGGTTTTAAACTTAAAATCAAATTTTAAATCATTTGGAGTAGTTTTTTTATCTTTTCTTATAATCGCTTTTTTATCTATTTCATTTATGATGAGTAGAATGAATTCGTTGCCAATTAGCAATATAAGCTAGATTGGAAAAAAGGTTTTTGAAATTCTACAAGACTCACATAATTTAAAACCTGTTAAAATAATATTCTGAGAAACGCTCTCATGTTGTTTGTTACACTCTTCACATATATTATTTAAATCTTCAAAATTAACTTCTTTTATTTTTTCATCTTTATTTTTAGTCATTATCTATTAGTCCAGCACCTGCAGCGTTTAATTTTGAACTGTTACTTTCTTCTACGAACGTATCTTCTGATAACTTGTAAAGCTCTTCCCATTCTGAATTATTAAAAGTATTATCATTTTCATACAATATTAAATCTATTTTATTTACTTGTTTAATAATATCGTTTTTTAAAAAATTTGAATTTATAGATTGATTAAAGTTTAGAAGAAATTCATTTTGATCCATTTTTAAAAATATTCTTTTTCCAATTATCTCTGAAACTCTACTAACAAAAGGTAAAAATAATAAAGGATAGGCAACATTTATAAATTTAATTTCTTTAATCTCAGAAATTAAATTAATTTGATCTAAAAAATTAATTCCCAATGTAATAGGGCAGTAAGAAATTTTATTAGATTCATTTACTTTGTTTATTAGACCGATTGTTTGAAATTGTTTTTTTTTATAAACCTTAAAAAAATCGTTTAAGTTTTTTAAACCTGGCAAACCAAATAATTCAAGTAACCTAATATTTTTTCCAACTTCTTCTGCAATGCCCCATGAATAACCGATTGCTTTGGTTGCTCTTTTTGCTGTTGTATCTATTTCGCTTAAGCTTCTCATTAGTTTAAAGAATTATATACCCAGTAGTCATCAAATGATTTTAATTCATGTGGTAATGGTGCTCCTTGAAACATACAAATTCTAACCCATTTGTCTGATTTAGGATCAAATTTAACTGCTCCAAAAAAAGAAAGTTTTAATCTCAACATTTCTATAGGCATTAAATTTGAACCAATAGTATTATCCTGAATTTCTGAATATGGAAAATTTTCAACTATAAAAGCCCTTCTAACAACATGTCTAAGATCGTTGTTATCATTTAAAAATTTTCCAATTGGTAATCCATTTTTTAAAGTTGATATTCTTTCATAAAGTTTTTTAATATCTCTTGCAATTGCAAGTGGCTGTTCCAATTCAGATCCTTTTTCCTCATATCTGTTTGCTACTCTTGGCTCTTCTTTATTTTTTGAAATAAACCAGAAGTTTTGATTATTTTCCTTTTTTGAAAAGTCTATTTTCAATATTTCAGAATATTTATTTTCTAAAATATTTCTTAAATCTTCTATATTTCTTTGTGTAGGAATATTAAAATATTTTTCTTCCTCAGAACTCATTTGTTTAACTAGTGGATTAATAATATCATCATAAGGTTCCATCATTAGTGAAACCAAATATTCAATACACTCATCATTTAGATTTTTTTCACACCACAAGTATAATAAATTAAAAGGAAATTCTTTATTAAAACAATCGTTTTTTTCAACAAAATTAATAAATTTGTTTAAATCAATAATTAATTGTTTTATTTTTTTCTGTTGATATTCGCTATCTGTATTCCATGAAGTGATGTTTTTTAATGATTTTTTCAAACATTTTTTAAAAATATTCACATCATTTTCATTTGTTTTTTTTATTTCTCTTACTTTTTTTAATGCTTTTTCTCTTGCTTCTATCCAATTATTTAACAATGTTGGATGATTTACAATAAATGGAGCCATTCCTAATCCTGTGGAATTTCCTATTCCTAAATTTCTGCAAATTTTACTATCTAGTTCTACTGCTTGTCTGGGACTTTTATTTTTTGCAATATGATTTACTTGATCAAAAGTAAATTGTCTTACCAAGTAAACCAACATCATTTCCAACCTAAAAGGTCCATATATTTCTTTACGGTTTTTTAATCTAAATCTATCTGCTAAACCAAATTTTCCTGATCCGTAAACTGCTGTTGTTCTATACAAGTAACCAACTTCGGAAAGAATTTTAGTGTCAGGTTGTTTGCCGCTTGAAAGACATTCAACCACATGGTCAAAAACTCTTATGGATTTATTGGCTCTTGATAAAGTTAATTCTTTATATGATAATCTTCCCACTTCTTGCTTGGGCACATTTTCAGAAAGTCTATATAAATCTTTTTTTGTAGGTATTCCATCGTAAAGAACAAATGAAGCATCCCATTTAGTAGCAATTACTCTATCTGATCTCTCACTATTATTTATTTTATTAGCAAAACATGCTAAAGAATAAATTCTATTATTTTTCTTAAATGAATATACTGCTTTCCCATAACCTTTATCATCTAATTCGAATAAATCGCGACTATAATCCCAATCTTTAAATTCTTTTAAAAAAGATCTTAAAAAAGAAAGTTTTGATTGATGAAAAGATCCTAGTTTAGATAATTTCATCACTATATTTGGATTTCTTAATTCTATTTTCATTAATTTATTTCTTTGTAAAAATTAAACCAATTATTTCCTAAAATATCATTAACTTCGGTTTCATTAAAGCCTACTTTTTTTAATCCAACATACAAATTTTTAAATCCTCTTGCGTCTATGAACCATTCGGGTTGTTTTGGAAAACCAGCTTTATTTTTTGATCCTTCCCCATAATTTTTAGATTTAGACCAAGTACCATTTCTCATCCATTCCACAACACTATCCGGCTGGTTTAAACAAAGATCAGATCCTATTCCTAAATTTTTTACACCTATAATTTCAGCAGTTTTTGCTGTCATTTCACAAAAACTTTCAATCGTACAATTTGATCCATCTTTTAAATGATGTGCATAAAGAGATAGTCCCAACATACCTCCGCTGCTGGCTAAATTTTTTAAAATATCATTAGATTTATTTCTTTTTGCACTATACCAAAAAGATGGATTGGCATGTGTAATTGCAATTGGTTTTTCACTTATTTCTATTGCATCTAAAGTACTTTTTTCAGCTGAATGAGACATATCAATTACAATGCCCACTCTATTCATTTCTTTAATCGCTTCTTTTCCAAAATTGGTTACTCCACTATCATTTTTTTCATAACACCCTGTGGCTAATAGAGATTGATTGTTGTATGTGAGCTGCATAAATCTACAACCGTGTTCGTGTACTTTTTCAATTAAATTAATATTATCTTCTATTGGAGAACAATTTTGAAAACCAAAAAAAATTGCTGTTTTTTTTTCTAATTTTGCTTTTTCTATATCTTTATAATCTTTACCTAAAAAAATTAGATCAGAATTTTCTTTAAAATGTCGATTCCACTCTTTGATTTTTTTTAAAAATTCATCATAATCTTCATGATATACCACTGTAACATGAACGGCATCTAGTTCGGCTTCTCTATTTATTTGAAAAACTTCTCTTGACCAATTACAATATTGAAGGTTATCAATTTTATAATTCATATAATTAGATATAATAGTAACTTATTTTTTGATATTAAAACATATATATGAAAATTAAAGTAAACAAATCTAAAGTGGCGATAGTTATGGGTAGTCAGTCTGACAATTCAACTATGAAATTTTGCGAAAATGTACTTAAAGTTTTAAAAATTAAATATGAAACTAACATTATATCTGCTCACAGAACACCTGATCGTATGTATAAATTTGCAAAAAACGCCGAAAAGAACAATATTTCTGTTATAATTGCTGGTGCAGGCGGATCTGCTCATTTGCCAGGTATGATTGCGTCGTTAACAAGTTTACCTGTAATAGGAGTTCCCATAGAAAGCAAAAAGTTAAAAGGTTTAGATAGCTTGTTGTCAATTGTTCAAATGCCAAAAGGAATTCCAGTGGGGACAGTGGCTATTGGAAAAAATGGAGCAATTAATGCTGGTTTATTAGCGTCATCTATAATTGCAATTGGAAATAAAAAAATAAGAAAAAATTTAAATCTTTGGAGATCAAAACAGTCTAAATCAGTTAATAAAAAACCTAAATAACATGCCTTTACCTGTTCTTGGAATAATCGGTGGTGGTCAATTAGGAAGCATGCTGGCGGATGCAGCAAAAAAAATTAATATTAAAACAATAATCTTTAGTGATGATCCATATGCACCTGCAAAAAAGTTTGCTGATGGATTCATATATGCAAATTATGATGATAAAAAAAAAATAAGTGAATTTATCGATAAAGTTGATTTGGTTACTTATGAATTTGAAAATATACCTTACTATACATTAAATAAAATTAATGAAACTAAAAAAGTTTTGCCTGATCCAAAAATAAATAAGATAGTACAAAATAGATTTACTGAAAAAAAATTTTTAAATTCAATAAATGTTGTAACAACTCCATATGTAAAGATTAAATCTAAAAATGATTTAAAATTAAACTTAAATTTAATCCCTGGAATTTTAAAGACATGTACTTTGGGTTATGATGGTAAGGGACAAATCAAAATTGATTCGATTGAAAAGTTAGATGAAATTAGCCCAGATTTTGAAAAAGAGTATGTTTTAGAAAAAATAGTAAATTTAAAAAAAGAGATTTCAGTCATTATAACAAGATTTGGAAATGAGATGTATGAAATTTATGATCCAATAGAAAACTTTCATGAAGATCAAATATTAATTGAATCTAAGATTCCTGCCGTTATAAACAATGAGATATATAATAAATCAATAAGTTGGGCAAAATTAATTGCTGAAAAATTAAATTATATAGGAACATTATGTGTTGAATATTTTATTGATGAAAATAATAAGTTATATGTTAATGAGATCGCTCCTCGTGTTCATAATTCAGGTCATCTTACAATAAATTCTCACAATGTAAGTCAATTTGAAAATCATATAAGGGCTGTATGTGGGCTTGAAAAAATTCAAACTAAAAAAATGTATAATGCAAAAATGATAAATTTAATTGGTGACAATATTACCACTTATAGAAATAGAAAATTTAATGATAATGAATTTTTTTTTGATTACCTGAAAAAAGAAATACAAAAAAAAAGGAAAATGGGTCATTTAACAATTATTGAAAAATAAGATACTTAAATGAGAAAAAAATTTTTTTTTATTATATTTTTTTATTATATATTAATCTAACAAACAGTATGGAAAATAAACCTTTTCACCATTTACCTGACGGAACTTTTAGGAACCCCGCTGGATCTCCTCGGTTGGAAAATTCTTCATTTAATTGGAGTTTTAAAATATTTAATGAGGAAAAAAGAAAGTTAAATATGCAAATTCCTCAAGATCATTCAATAAATAAAAAAGAAGTTTTAAAAAGTTTAGATAATAATATTAATAATGATTATGTTGCATGGATAGGACATGCTACTTTTTTAATTAAACTTGGTAATACAACTATTATTACAGATCCTATTTTTGAAAAAAATATGGGTCCCTTAATATTTGGTCCTAAAAGATATGTAGATCCTGCTATTGATCTTAAAGATTTACCAGAGATAAATTTATTTCTCTTAACTCACAATCATTATGATCATTTAAGCACTAGAACTATACAAAGATTTCCATATAAAAAAGCTAAAATTTTAGCTCCTTTAAAACTTGGAAGATATTTCACTAGAAACGGTTTTTCTGATGTAAATGAAATGGATTGGTATGATGAAATAAAAGTAAATGAATTAAAAATTACTTTTATGCCTGCCATCCACTGGTCTAAGAGAGGTTTGTGGGATACTAACAAAACTCTTTGGGGTAGTTTTTTAATTGAATATAAAGACAAAAAAATTTTTTTCGCTTGTGATACAGGTTATGGAAATATTTATAAGGAAATTGGAAATAAATATGGTCCTATTGACTTAACTTTTATTAATATAGGAGCTTATAATTTTTACCCAATGTCACCTAGAAAAGATCAGTCCATTTATCACACTAATCCAGAAGAAGCATTGAATATAGGTCAAGATTTAAAAAGCAAAAAAGTTTTAGGTATGCATTGGGGAACTGTAGTCCTATCTCTAGAACCAATACTTGATCCACCAAAACGATTTAAAGATTCTTCAAGTCAATATGGATATAATTCTAATGATGCAATTATTTTTAAAATTGGACAAGTTGAACCTTTGAGTAAAATAATTAAAAAATTAATTTTTTACATTTTGAATTAAAGATATACTGTTGTTATTAGGTTTATTAACATCTTTAGATATTTCATGAAATTCCAATTCTGGTTTTTTTGCTTGCTTTAAAAAATCAGATCCTTCTAATTCTAAGTTTAAATAACTATTAATATTATTTTCATTTAATATAACGGGTTGTCTATTGTGTATATCGATAACATTTTTTTTTGCTTCTTCTGTAATAATACAAAATTGATTATTGGCATATATTGCTGCCATAAATATTAATTTTTTGTCTTTTCTAAAAAGATAATAAGGAATTTTACTTTTTTCATCTCTTTTCCACTCATAAAATCCATCTGCAACAACAATACATCTGGTTATTTTAATTAGTTTTTTAAAAGAAAATTTATCATTTATAGTTTCTAATCTTGCATTTATAAGAGGTTTAAAATCTTTTTTTTTGGCCCACGAAGGAACTATACCCCATTTCAACTTTTCTAAAGTATTGCCATTTATATATTTTTTAATTACTGGAAGTTCTTGATATGGATGCGCATTGTAGTTTTCAATGTCATCAACTTTTATTGCAGATTTTACAATCTTTTTTGTTTTAGCAACTGGGTTTGTTATTACATATCTGCCACACATTATATTAATTTATTTCTTGGTTTAATTTTAAATTATATTATATATTTTTTTTTATTTTATGAAATCAATAGAAAATAACTTTGACAACCCAGAAGTTAATGATCTTTTAACAAAACATTTTGTTGAACTTAAATCGGTTTCACCTAAAGGTAGTACTCATGTTTTGGATATACCAGGATTAAAAGACAGTAGTATAAAATTTTGGAGTTTGTGGAATGAAGATAAACTTATTGGTTGTGGTGCCTTAAAGTTTTTGAGTAATGATCATGGAGAGTTTAAATCGATTCGTATTTCAGATAAATTTAAAGCCAAAGGTTATGGCTCTAAAATAATTAACCATCTTATTTCAAAAGCAAAAAATTTAAATATTAAAAAAATAAGTGTTGAAACTGGTGCTGGTATTTTTTTTGCTCCTGCAAGAAAACTATTTACTAATTCTGGGTTTAAAAAATGTGGTCCATTTGCCCATTACAAAGACGATCCAAATTCGTGTTACTTTACTATAGATATATAAATATTATTAACTTTAATTTGTATCTGAATTAATTATTAACTTCTGTCTTGTTGTCTCTAAATTTGATTTTACAAGTTTATAAAGATCGTTTTTTAACTTTTTGTCTTTAATTTCGCTTCTTTCATTTTTATTATCTAATGTCGAAATTACAAATTCAGTTGTTGTCATTCCAGTTTGTTCTTCAAATATTTTTCCAGCAGTATAACTTAGGCTTGTTTGATAAATACTTCCACCTCCAGCTACTGAAATAGAAGGGCCCACCATGGCTGTCGATTGAAGACAACCATTCAATAATA
>CABXMS010000009.1 GCA_902513415.1 uncultured Pelagibacteraceae bacterium | reverse complement strand
TTATAAAAAATTTATATTTTCAGACTTAAAGATTTTCATTCCTCTTGATAAATAATTTTTTAGTGCATGTCTGTGATCTAGCGAACATGTATGAACCCAAATTCTTTTACAATTTAATTTAAAAGCATTTTTTATTGCTTCGCTTAATAAATAGCCTCCAAATTTTTTTCCCATATACTCCTCAAGTATTCCGAAATAAGCTATTTCACAATCTAATTTTTCTTTATCAAAGATTTGCTCGTAATATCCTACAAGATTATTTTCCTCTTTAAGAATATAAGTGGAAACATTTTGATTATTTAAATAATTTATCCACTTATTGTCACTCCAAACTAATCTGTCAATCCAATTTAATTTTTTACCAATTTGTTTATAAAAAAATTTATTTAATTGAAAATCTGGAGTATCAACTAATTCTATCTTAAGTTTTTTAGAGGGTTTGGATAATTCAAAAAGTTCTTTTAATGACTTTATTTCTAAATAATTTCTCTTTACTATTTTCACTAAACCATTTTACCTAATTTTTCTCCACCAAATAAGTGAAAATGTAGATGTGGAACTTCTTGGCCACCATAATCGCTTATATTTGATAATGTTCTATAACCCTTTCCACCATCAACTGAAATACCTAATTTTTTTGCTACGGTGGTAATTCCCTTTATTAATCCAACTATTTCTTCTGAAGTTGCATTAGAATTAAAATCGTCTAAATCAACATACTTGCCTTTGGGAATTACTAATGCATGAATTTTTTTTTGAGGATTAATATCATAAAATGACAAAATAAACTCATTCTCATAAATTTTCTCACAAGGAACTTCGCCTCTTATAATTTTTGCAAATATATTATTATTGTCGTAACTCATTTTTTCAAAGAATCTTTAACAGTTTCTCCCATAACTGATGGATTTTTTGATATAATAACACCACATTCCTTTAATAATTCAACTTTCTCAACTGCACTTTCTCCATAAGCGGAAACAATTGCTCCCGCATGACCCATAACTCGTCCTTTTGGTGCAGTTAAACCTGCAATATAAGCAATGATTGGTTTCTTCATATTTTCTTTTGCAAATTTTCCTGCTGCAACTTCTTGGGGTCCTCCTATTTCACCAATCATTAAAACAGCATCTGTTTCTGGGTCTTCTTCAAATTTTTCTAAAATATCTTTAAAAGAACTTCCATTAATAGGATCTCCACCAATTCCAACACTTGTGGAAACACCTATGTTTAAATTTTTTAATTGTTGTGCTGCCTCATAACCTAAAGTTCCAGATCTCCCAATAATCCCAACTTTACCCTCTTTATATATATGGCCTGGCATAATACCGAGCATTGCTTTTCCTGGACTTATAACCCCAGCACAATTAGGTCCTATTAAAGTCATTTTTTCTGTTCTTGAATATCTTCTCATGTAACGTTTAATTTTTATCATATCGTGCGAAGGTATCCCATCCACTATAGCAACACATGTTTTAATTCCTGCATCAGCAGCTTCCATTGCTGAATCTGCTGCAAAAGCTGGCGGAACAAATAATATGGATGCTGTTGCTCCAGTATTTTTTACTGCCTCTTTAACTGTATTAAAAACTGGAAGGTTAAGATGCTTTACACCTCCTTTTCCTGGTGTAACTCCTCCTACAATATTTGAACCATACTTAATCATTTCCTCAGCATGAAATGATCCCATTTTACCGGTAAAACCTTGTATTATTATCTTAGTTTTTTTGTCTATTAATATCGACATTTTTAATTTCCTAAAGCTTTTACTGCTTTATTAGCGGCGTCCTCTAAAGTATTTGCCTCTATATAATTTATTTTACTTTCTTTTAAAATTTTGTTTCCTTTATCAACATTTGTTCCGGCCAATCTAATTACAAGAGGAACTTTAATTTCTATTTTATCTAGTGCTTGAACTATTCCTTCTGCAACCCAATCACATCTATTTATGCCTGCAAAAATATTAACCAATATAACTTTAACTTTTTTGTCCATTGATATTAATTTGAAAGCTTTAACTATTTTTTCAGGAGTAGCTCCCCCTCCAACGTCTAAAAAATTTGCAGGTTCTCCGCCTGCTAGTTTAATCATATCCATAGATGCCATAGCTAAACCAGCTCCATTAATTATATTTCCAATATTTCCTTCAAGGCTAACATAGTTCAAACCTCTATCTGAAGCATATACCTCGTTAGGATTTTCTTGAGTTTTATCTCTTAATTCTGAAACCTGGTTTCTTCTAAATAAGGCATTATTATCAAAGCTCATTTTACAATCTAAAGCTAGTATTTGATCTTGATTTGAAATTACTAATGGATTTACTTCAACCATAGTTGCATCTAATTCACTGAAAGCTCTATAGCATCCAATAATTGTTTCTGCTGCTCTTGCTATTAGTTTAGGTTCAATTTTTAATCCAAAGGCTATTTCTCTTGCTTGAAATTTTTGCATTCCAACAGCAACCTCAATTTTTGATCTAATTATAGTTTCAGGTTTTTTTTTAGAAATTTCTTCAACACTCATTCCACCTTCTGTTGAAGCTACAACCATTATACTTTCTGAGCTTCGATCAAAAACTAATCCTAGATACAGTTCTTTTTTTATTTCAGTGGCTTCTTCTATATATACTCTGTTGGTAATTTTTCCTTCTGGACCTGTTTGATTTGTAACAAGTTTTTTACCAAGAAGTTTGTCAGCTGCCTGGGCAACTTCTAACACACTGTTACAAACAATAATTCCTCCTGCCTTTCCTCTTGCTCCAGAATGCACTTGTGCCTTAACAACCCATTTGGATCCGCCTAATTCTCGCGCTTTGTTTTCCGCATTCTCTGGACTATAAACAATTCCTCCTCTTGGAATTGTAACTCCAAAACCTGAAAGAATTTTTTTTGCTTGGTATTCGTGTATATCCATTTTATTTACTTTTAATAAGTTTATCTATGTTTACTATATTTTCAGCCATACGTGCTGAAGCAGCATCTATCATTCTTCCATCCAATTGTGCGGCACCTTTTCCTTCTTTTGCAGCTTTATCAAGTTCTTCTATAATTCTTTTTGCTTTACTTACTTCTGCTTCTGGAGGAGAAAAAACTTTATTTGCAAGTTCAATTTGAGAAGGATGTATTGCCCATTTTCCCTCTATACCAATTGCTGCAGCTCTTTTAGCAGAAGCAATATAAGCGTCGGCATCATTAAAATCACCAAATGGTCCATCAATAGCTCTTAATCCATACGCTCTACAAGTCATAACTAGTTGGGACAAACCATGATGCCATTGGTCTCCTGGGTAGTCTGGATTTAATCCTCCTATTACAACTGTTCTTGCTCTCAAACTTGCAGCATAATCAGCAACACCAAAATGTAATGCCTCTAATCTACTACTAGACTTTGCTATTTCTTTAATATTAGACATGCCTAAAGCAGTCTCAATTAAACATTCTATTCCAATTTTATTTTTAATTTTTTTATTTGTTTCTATTTGAGTTAACAAACAGTCAACCATATAAACATCACTTGCTGTTCCTGCTTTAGGAACTAAAATAGTGTCTATCTTATCTCCCGCTTGTTCTACCAGCTCAACTATATCACTATACATGTAATGTGTATCTAAACTATTAATTCTAACTGAAATAGTTTTTCCTTTATCTCTCCAATTAATTTCTTTAAGTGCTTTAATAATATTTTGACGAGCTGTAATTTTATCGTTTGGAGAAACAGCATCTTCTAAATCTAAAAAAATATAATCAGCTTTTGAATTCAATGCTTTTTCAAACATTTTAGGAGATGATCCAGGAACTGCTAATTCGCTTCTTTGCAGTCTTGATTTCGCTGGTCTGTAGTATTGATGACTCATATAAATTTATAATTTTTTAAGCATACCTAATAAATAATAAAATTAAGGTATTATTTTTATATATACTTTTTAGATATTTTTGATTTATTTTTTTCTTTTATTTAGTTCTTCCATAATATCTTCTATTTTAACTCCATTTGCCTCTAAATAGACAATTAAATGATAGAAAACATCGGCAGCTTCATGAATTGTATTTGTATTATTTTCAACTGACTCTAACAACTCATTTATTTCTTCTTTTACTTTTGATCTGCTTAATTTTTTATCTTTTAATAATTTAGCAGTATAGGATTTTTCAGATGAAAAACTTTTTCTCTCTCTTACCAATAAAATTAAATCTTCTAATGTTTTTAGCATATTTAAATTCTAACAGGAATTCCTTTTGAGTCCAAATACTGCTTTGCCTCTAAAACTGAATATTTGCCATAATGAAAAATTGATGCAGCTAATACAGCATTAGCATTTCCAAGTTTTATGCCTTCTACTAAATGGTCAAGATTACCAACTCCACCAGAAGCAATTAATGGTATGTTTACATCAGATGATATTTTTGACATTAAATCAATATCATAACCCATTTGTGTTCCATCTCTGTCCATTGAAGTAACAAGCAATTCTCCAGCTCCACTATCTTCCATTTTTTTTGCAAATTCTATTGCATCAATCCCTGTGTTGTTTCTTCCACCATGAGTAAAAATTTCCCATTTATCACCTTTTTTTTTAGCATCTATTGCAACTACAATGCATTGAGATCCAAATTTTTTAGAACTTTCAATAACAACCTCTGGATTTTTTACAGCTGCTGTATTTATTGAAACTTTATCAGCTCCGCAGTTAAGTAATTTACTAATATCATTTATACTTCTAACTCCACCTCCAACTGTTAGGGGTACAAAACATTTTTCAGATGTTTTTTTGACAACATTGTAAATAGTTTCTCTATTTTCGTTAGAAGCAGTTATATCAAGAAAACAAATTTCATCAGCACCACCATCGCTATAAATTTTAGCTTGTTCTACTGGATCTCCTGCATCTTTTAGATCTATAAAATTTATACCTTTTACAACTCGACCATTTTTTACATCTAAACAAGGAATTATTCTATTTTTAAGCATCTATTTCTTTCACTAGTTCTTCTAATTTAATATCTCCATCGTAAATAGCTTTTCCAACTATTATACCTTCAATATTTTTATTATTTAATTCTTTTGCTTTTTTAATATCATCAATCGAAGAAACACCACCAGATATAATTACCGGACAATTTGATACATCTGCAACTTTTGCTGTTCCTTCAAAATTAGGACTTTGCTTAGTACCATCCCGATTAATATCTGTATAAATCAATCTACTAGCACCAAAATTATTTACTTCTTTTAAAAATTCTAAAGTTAATTTATTTGAATTTTCCTTCCATCCAGATACTGATAAATATCCATCTTTTGCATCTAAACCTAATGCAATTTTATTTGGAAATTTTTCACAAGCTTCTTTTAAAAAGTTTTTATCTTTAATAGCGCCACTTCCTAAAATAACTTTTTCAACACCTACATCGGTATATTTTTGAATACTTTCAAAGTTTCTAACTCCTCCACCTATTTCGATTTTAAGATCAAATTTACTAATTATTTTCTGAATAATATCTAAATTAACTGTTTCTCCAGTTAAAGCTCCATCTAAATCAACAATGTGTAAATTTTTAAATCCATGATCTTTATATTTATCAGCTTGATCAATTGGTGAAGTTTCATATTCAGTTTTATTATCAAAGTCTCCTTTGACTAATCTCACACATTTTTTATCTTTAATATCTATAGCGGGAAATATTTTCATTTATAAATGAATAAAATTATCAATTATTTTAAGTCCAATTTTATCACTCTTTTCAGGGTGAAATTGGGTTCCAAAAATATTTTCTTTTTCAACAGAACAAACAATATTTGATGAATAGTCTGTTGTTGCAGAAATTACATTTTTATCTTCTGGTATGAATTCATAACTGTGAACAAAATACATATGTGAGTTATTTTTTATATTTTTGAAAATTTTACTTTCTTTAACAATGCTTATTTGGTTCCAACCTATGTGAGGAAGTTTGTATTTTCCATTTTGATTATTTATCCTCGACACTTTCCCCGATATCCAGCCTAATCCTTTGGTTTCTGTTTCTTCATAACCAATGTCTGCAAACATCTGCAAACCCACGCAAATTCCAATAAGAGGTTTTTTATTGCTTAATGTAAATTCATTAAGTGTATCAACTAAACCTTTAATTTTATTTAGAGCCTCTACACAGCTCTTGAACGAACCTTGTCCAGGCAATACAACCTTATCGCTTGATTTAATTTTATTTAAATCTGAAGTAACCTCAATATCTACTTTATTTTTTGCTACTTCTTTAAATGAGTTTATTACAGAACTTATGTTCCCAGATTTATAATCAACAATAGTAATTTTCATTAATTCTTTAGTTTTATAAAGAACCTTTAGTAGATGGTATTGCTTTTTTATTTTTTGGATCTATTTCTAAAGCAGTTCTTAGTGATCTAGCAAGGCCCTTAAAACATGACTCGATTATGTGATGACTATTATCACCATAAATATTTTCCACATGTAGAGTAATACCTGCGGTTTGCGAAAACGCTTGAAACCATTCTTTAAAAAGTTCGGTATCCATTTCTCCTAATTTTTCTACTTTTAATTTTACATTCCAAATTAAGTATGGTCTGTTTGATACATCTAAGGCAACTCTAGTTAAAGTTTCATCCATAGGTATCATGGCATGCGCGTATCTTTTTATTCCAATAAATTTTTTTGATGCTTTTTTTAAACACTCTCCAATAGCTATACCCGTATCTTCTGTTGTGTGGTGAAGATCTATATGTGTATCTCCTTTGGCTTTTAAATTTATATCCATAGAAGAATGTTTTGCCAGTTGTTCTAACATGTGATTTAAAAATCCAATCCCAGTATCAATTTTATACTTACCTGTTCCATCAATATTTAAATCAACACTTATTGAAGTTTCTTTAGTTTTTCTAGAAATTTTTGCTTTTCGCTTCATAATTTTTCATAGGTATATATTCATTATTTCCTTATATCAATAATAGTAATAAGGGCTTGAACTATAAAAAATCATATCCATTTATACTCCATGACAACAATAGTATTGGTAAGAAAAAATAATAATGTAGTAGTTGCTAGCGATGGACAAGTTAGCATGGGAAATACCGTAATTAAGAGCACCGCAAATAAAGTTAGAAAAATTGAGAAAAAAAATGTGATCGCTGGATTTGCAGGATCTACGGCTGATGCTTTAACTTTATTTGAAAGATTAGAAGCAAAACTAGAAAAACATGCAGGAAATTTAGCAAGAGCTGCTGTTGAATTAGCTAAAGACTGGAGAACCGACAAATATTTAAGAAGACTAGAAGCATTAATGGCAGTAGCAGATAAAGAAAAAAGTTTTATAATTTCTGGGACTGGGGATGTTCTTGAACCCGAAGGAGATGTTATAGGAATTGGATCTGGAGGAAACTATGCTTTAGCCTCAGCAAAAGTATTAATGGATACAAATTTAAGTGCTGAAGAAATAGCTAAAAAAGCAATTACAGTTGCTTCGGAAATTTGTGTGTTCACAAATAATAATGTCAGTATAGAGAAGATATAATGGATAAATCAAACGTAACAACTTTTAAACCTAAAGAAAAATCAGAAAAAGATAACATAATAAACTCATTGTCTCCCAGAGAAATAGTCTCCGAATTAGACAGATATGTTGTAGGTCAAAATAAAGCAAAACGTGCCGTTGCAATTGCTCTTAGAAATAGATGGAGAAGACAAGCTTTAAAAGGTGAAATGAGAGATGAAGTTTTACCAAAAAATATTTTAATGATTGGGCCTACAGGTGTAGGAAAAACAGAAATTTCAAGAAGATTATCAAAATTAGCAGAAGCACCATTTGTAAAAGTAGAAGCGACAAGATTTACTGAGGTAGGTTATGTTGGAAGAGATGTTGAACAAATAGTTAGAGACCTTTTAGAAATTGCTATTGCAATGGAAAAAGTAAAAAAAAGAAAAGAAGTTCATGCTCAAGCTTTAAAACTTGCAGAGGAAAGAGTTTTAAACGCTCTCGTTGGTGATAAGGCAAGCGTTGCAACTAGAGAAAGCTTTAGAAAAAGACTTAGAAATGGTGATTTGGATAATAATGAAATCGAAATAGCAATTAATGAAACTAATCAAATGCCGTCGTTTGAGATACCAGGAATGCCAGGAGCGAATGTAGGAATGATAAATATTTCAGATATGCTTGGCAAATCTATGGGGAATAAATCCAAAAAGAAAAGAATGTCCGTAAAGGAATCTCATGAAATATTAATTAATGAAGAGTCAGATAAATTAATAGAGCAAGACAAAATTATAAAAGCTGCAAAAAATTCTACCGAAAATAATGGAATAGTTTTTTTAGACGAAATAGATAAAATTTCTGCTAGAACAGATCGTGTTGGTGGAGATGTATCTCGAGAGGGAGTACAGAGAGATTTATTGCCCTTAATTGAAGGAACAACTGTAAGTACAAAATATGGTCCAATTAAAACTGATCATATATTATTTATAGCATCTGGCGCATTCCAATTGGCAAAACCTTCTGACTTGTTGCCAGAACTTCAAGGAAGATTGCCAATAAGAGTAGAGTTAGATGCATTAAATAGTTCTGACTTTATAAGAATTTTAAAGGAACCTGATAATAGTTTAATTAAACAATACAAGGCACTATTAAAAACTGAAAATGTAGATTTAGAATTTTCTGAAGATGGAATAGATATGATAGCAAATTTAGCTTCGGATGTTAATTCTAAAGTGGAAAATATTGGAGCAAGAAGATTGCACACTATTATTGAAAGAGTTCTAGATGACATTAGTTTTACAGCCACAGATAGAAGTGGTGAAAAAATTGTTATAGATGCACCTTATGTTAAGAAAAATTTAGGTGAATTAGTAAAAGACTTGGATTTGTCTAAATTTATTCTTTAAATTTTTTTAAATAAATTTCAAAACTTCCTTTGGAATTATCTTCAACTTCACTACTACTAATTCTTTTAATTATTTTCATTAAATTTAAATTTGATTTAATAAATTCTGGAACTGAATATTTTAAAATACTTAATTTTTCTGACTTATAAGGATCATTTTTATTATTTGATCTATTTCCTTTGCCTGTAATAACAGTGATCCTATATACTCTTTCTATAAAACATTTATGTATATACTTTTCAATCATCAAATTTGCAGATTCTAAACCATAGCCATGTAGGTCAATTTTTTTTTCTAAATTATTAATTATATTATTATTTTTAGCTTCTTTATCAAATAGCTTATCTTTTCTATTTACAAATTTTAGCCAATCTTTTTTATCTTTTTTTGTAAGTTTATTGATCAAATATTAATTTGTTTCCTTTAAAAACCAGTTTGGATTTGCAGATCTTATATCTTTGGAAAATTTCCATGTATCATAAACCTTTTTAACTTTATCTGGATTTCCTGATATAATTTTTTTATTTTTATCTTTAACGCAAGATATTATTTCACTAACAAAATCTACAGTTACTTCTAAAATATTGTTTAATTGCTCATGTTTTTTTATATCAGCTGAATTTATTCCAATAAATGTTGTTTCGGAAATTACGCCTTCTTCTTTTCTTTGTTTTAAAGCTGTCTCAAACTGACTTAAAACCTTCTTATCCAATAACGATTTAACATTTTTTAAATTTCCCGAGGAAAAATCTGTAATAATATTTTCATAAGCAATTTTTGCACCAATTAAAAAATCTTTCTTTGTCTTTTCATCAAAAATAAATCCATCTTTATTAATTTTTTCCTTTTTTGGAGCAAAGTCTTGAGAATAATTTGCAGACATATCCTCTTCATGACCCGTTCTTTTCCCTAGAATACCTCTTAATCTCAAAAAAATAAATCCTGCAATCATTGCCAAAAGAATAATATCAATGTATTCAAAGCTATAATTCATAAGACTATAATATTTACTATGTTGCTTAATTTCAACTGACAATTTAGACTAGGAGCAAATGCACACATTATTATTGTTAATTATATGCATCCCAATTGTTGAAATATATTTATTTATTAAAATTGGAAATAATATTGGCGCATTCAATACAATTTCACTTATTTTAATTACTGCAATAATTGGGGTTTGGTATGCAAAACACGAAGGTTTTAATACATTAAGGTCCGGAATGTCGCAATTAATGAGAAATGAAATTCCAATTTATGAAATAATTTCTGGAGCAGCATTAGCTTTTGCAGCTCTATTATTAATATTGCCTGGATTTGCAACTGATTTTCTAGGTTTTTTATTAATCTTTCCAATTACAAGAAGAATTATATTAAAAAAATATAATACAAAAAAATCAAAAAACTTTATAGAAGGTGAATACGAAGATATAGATAAAGATAAATAATTATTTAGATGTCTGAAAAATTTACAATATTAACTGAATATATTAAAGATATGTCTAGCGAAACTCCATCCATTGATACATATCTTTATGTTAAAGACATAATTGCCAAATATAATTTGAAAATTCTTATAAATTCTCAAGCTATTAAAAATAATTTAATTGAGGTATGCACAAAATTAACTTATGAAGATCCAGATTTGGGTGCTGAAAAAAAAGCTTATTTTGAATTAGTTTATGCATCTGTAATAAAAGTAAATAAAGAAGTACAAGATAAAAAAACAATTGAACATATAATTTTAGTCGAATTACAAAAAAAAATATTTAAAAATCTTGAAAAGGTTTTTTTAGATTTAATAAGCAATTCTGGATATACTGGTGTTAAATGGGAGAAAGTACCTGATTTCGATCAATTATATAAAGAAAAATCTAACTAAAAATAATTTTTTTTTAAATAATTTTTTAAATATTCTTTATGTCTTTTTATATCATCCTCCGATACAAAAATAATTTTTTTAAAATAATTTTTTTTTGAATTATTATTTTTCATATTAAAATCATCGCTTTTAATGTTAAAATTTAAGGTTGGCTCCTTTTGATCTATTAAATTAATATAAACTTTATAAAGAAGTTCACAGTCCACTAGGGCAGTATGTTTAATTCTTTTGGAATTATCAATCTTATATCTTTTACAAAGTGCATCTAAACTTATACCGGCACCAGGGAATTTATCTCTAGCTAATTCTAATGTATCGATAACATTTTTTTTATCTATTTTATCTTTTCCAATTTTATTTAACTCATTATTTAAATGAGAAAGATCGAAATCAGCATTATGAATAATTAGTTTTTTATTTTTTATAAATTCTATAAATTCATCTGACACTTCTTTAAACTTTTTTTTATTATTTAAAAATTCATCAGTGTAGCCATGGACTTCAAATGCCTGTTTTGAAACTTTGCGCTCTGGATTTAAATAGCAATGAAATTTTTTTGTTGTTGGAATATAATTGTCAATCTCTATACAGGCTATCTCTACTATTCTATGCCCCTCTTTAATTGAAAGGCCGGTCGTTTCTGTGTCTAAAACTATTTCTTTCATATTTTTTTAATAATTCTTTTTTTAATAGTTTAACATTTTTTTTTACTATTAAACTTTTAAAATTATTTTTAATAATAAAGTTTGCCTTTTTTTTTTTAAATTCTAAAGGAAGTTGAAAACTATTTAACCTTTTAAATACTTTTAAATTAAAGTTGGATCTTTTCTTAAGTCTTTTCATTATTTCCTTATTATGCGACTTAATATAAATCAAAATATCATTTTTTTTATTAATTTTTTTTTCTAATAGAAGTGGCACATCTAATATTATAAATTTTTTATATTTATTTTTTTTTAAAAATTTACTCATTCTAAAACGGACTTCTGGATGAACTATTTTATTAATTTTTTTAATATTTTTTTTATTATTTAATATTATTTGTAAAAGTTCTTTTCTTTTAATTGGCAATGAGTGTATATATTTTGGAAATGTTTTTTTTAACTTTTTAAAGCACCTTCTATTTTTTTTATAAATTATATTTACCTCATAGTCTGCGTTAAAAGTTGGAAAACCAAATTGTTTTGCTATATAAGTTTTTCCAGACCCAATAGCTCCAACAATCCCTATTCTAATCATTTTCTAATAAATTAATTACTTCATCATCAATTTTGGGCATAACATTGTGCCAAATTGTAAATGCTTGATGAGCTTGATAAATAAACATCATTTTCCCATTTTCTACTCTATTTCCAATCATTCTTGCTTTTTTTAAAAAATTTGTTTCCCGTGGATTATAAATAACATCATAATACAATTTGTCAGAACCCAATCCATCATAATCTAACTTGATATCATCATATTTTTTTAATCCAATACTTGTAGCATTAATAATCATATTAATGTCCTTGGGTATATCTGCCCAATCAACTATTTCTATTTCTTTAAATAATTTTTTTATATCTTCTGCTTTTTTCTTTGTTCTGTTACATAATATAATCTTTGATGCTTTCATTTTTTTTAAACTAATAATAATTGACGGCACCACTCCACCAGCTCCTAAAATAAATATCTTTTTATTTTTAACGTCATATTTTAAATGTCTAAGCCCAAGTTCAAATCCTGCTATATCTGTATTATGTCCGGTAATTTTTTCATTTTCCATGTAGATAGTATTTACCGATTGAGATGTATTTGCTTCGGAAGTTAATTTTTCAATAAAAGGTATAACTGATTTTTTATAAGGAACTGTTACATTGATTCCTTTGATCTCACCTTTTTTTATTTGTAAAATTATATCTTCTAAATTTTCTTTATTTATTAATTTTTTATCATAAACGGCATCGATCTTATTCTTTTTTATCCAATAATTATGCAATTTGGGAGATAAGGAATGTTCAATCGGATTTCCTATAACTAAAAATTTTTTCATTTATAATTTCCTAAATACTCTTTGATATTGTTAATCGGCAGACCCATAATAGTATTTTTATCTCCATCAATTTTGGAAAAGAGGTTTCTTCCCTCTCCTTCTATTTGATAAACATTATACGCATATAAATCTTCATCTTTAATTTTTGATAAATAATCTTTTAATTCCGTTAAAGTCATTTTTTTCATGGTTAGAGCTGCTTTGTCTGTATAATTCCATATCATGGAACCATATTTTGAAATACATACAGAACTAATTAGATAATGTTTTTTTCCATTTAGCTTGTTGAGAATTTCCAAAGCTTCATTTCTATTCGTTGGTTTTGAAATTATTTCTCCATTTAAATCAATTATACTGTCAGCTCCTAAAACTAATTCACCATTTTTTTTCTTACTAACTTTATTCGCTTTAAGTTCAGCTAAATTTTTTGATATTATTTCTGGCGTTGCCCCTTCCTTTAACAAACCATCCTTAATAGAATCTTCGTCAACATTTGAGGGTTCTGCTACACAAAATATTTTATTTTTTTCTAATATTTCTTTTCTAACTTTGCTCTTTGAAGCAAGAATAATGTTAACCATTTTTTTTTGTTATTTCATGAATTTTAATTATAGAAGCTGCAGTTTCTTCAACAGATTTTCTAGTTACATCTATAACGGGCCAATTATATTTTTTAAAAGTTTTTTTGGCACTTTCTATTTCTTCAGTTATTTTTTCAATATTAATATATTCTATGTTTTCTTGCTCTTTTATTAAGTTCATCCTATTTTTTCTCAAATCAATTAATCTTTTAGGTTCAGTAGTTAAACCAACCACACATGTTAGGGAAGGATTTTTTAATAGATATTCTGGTATCGAGTTCTCATTTACTAAAGGTATGTTTGATATTTTATATCCTCTGTTCGCTAAATATATAGAAGTTGGAGTTTTGCTTGTTCTGCTAACTCCTAATAAAATAATGTCAGATTTGTTTATATCTTCAATCATATTTCCATCGTCGTGGTTCATTGTAAATTGTATGGCTTCTACTCTTTCATAATACTCTTCATCTAATGCATGTTGTCCGCTTGGTAAATGTGTTGCTTTTTGATTTAATAATTTGGAAAATTTTAAAATAAGATCTCCCAAAACCCCAAAACATGGAATTTTTTTTTTTGTTGTTTCTTCAATTAAAAATTTAGCTATTTTAGTATCAACTATAGTATATAAAATTACCGATTCTTTATTTTTTTCTACTTCCTCTAATATTTGGCCAATTTGATTTTCTGTTCTGGTAAAAGAAAATTGATGAACCTGATATTTAAAATCTTTAAATTGTGCTTTTAAAGCCATAAATATTCTATCCAATGTTTCTCCTGTAGAATCTGAAATCAAATAGATATCGTGTTTAATGTTCATGTATAAAATGTTTATAATAATTTAACAAATAAGTTAAAAATTAATAAATATTTAAATTTTCTTTTTTACTTGAATATCTTTTAAATTATTAACATAAATAAACATCTTAATAATTAATATACATAATTGTTTATTTAATCTAAAATTTATAAAAAAGAGGCTATTTATCTTAACTTTTTGTTAATTTTATCTGTTAGTATTTAGTGAGTAAAATGTTAAAAAATAGTAATTCCTTATATTAACAGGATATAAAACTACTATTAAAGCTTATATATAATTATTATATGACTCCTATCCAAGAATGCATAAAAAATAAAAATACTAATAAAAACCCTATATGGATAATGAGACAGGCTGGAAGATATCTTCCTGAGTTTAGAGAAATTAGAGTTAAAAATCCAGATTTTATCAAACTATGTTTAAATGAAAATTTATCTTCAGAAATAACATTACAACCAATTAAAAGGTTTCAATTTGATGCTGCAATAATCTTTTCTGATATTTTAATGTTACCATATGGTTTGGGGCAAGAGGTTAAATTTGAAAAAGGATTGGGACCTAAATTAGGTAAATTAGATTTGGATAAATTAGAAAATATTAATAAAGATGAATTTAACAATAAACTCAATCCTGTTTATAAGGCTATATCTAATATATCTGTCAATCCCATTTTAAAGAATAAAGATTTAATTGGTTTTGTGGGAGCACCATGGACCATTTTAGTTTATATGGTTAACAAAATATCACCTAAAAAAAATCTCTCAAAAAAAATTTTTGAAGATAAGTTGTTTATAAAAAAGTTATTATTTATAATTATTAAATTTCTTAAAATTCATATTGAAAATCAAATTAAAGCAGGCGCAAGTATAATACAAATTTTTGATAGTTGGGCTGGGTTGCTAGAAGAAAATATTTCTGAATATATATACGAACCAACCCTAGATCTTGTTAACCATGTTAAAAAATTAGGTGTTCCAGTTATTTGTTTTCCAAGAGGTATAAATGATTATAAGAATTTTTGTAATGTAGTTAGGCCCGATATGGTGAATATTGATTATAATGTTGATCCTATAAAAGCGGTTAATGAAATAAAAATACCCATTCAAGGAGGATTAGATCCTAAGATATTATTAACAGATAAAGAAACATTAAAAAAAGAAGTAAAAAATTATTTAAATATTTTCAAAGACCACCCCTATGTTTTTAATCTTGGCCATGGAATCTTGCCAGAGACCAAAATAGAAATGGTTAATGAACTTGTTAATTTTGTAAGAAATTATAAATGAAAAAAGCTATTATATTATTCAATTTAGGAGGACCCGATAAATTAGAAAGTGTAGAGCCTTTTTTGTTTAATTTATTTAATGACCCAGCAATCTTGAATTTGCCAAAATTTATAAGATATCCTTTGGCAAAATTAATTTCTAAAAGAAGAACACCGATCGCTAAAAAGATCTACCAAGAGATTGGAGGCTCATCTCCTATTTTAAAGTTAACTAAAGAACAAGCCAATTCTCTAGAAAATTCTTTGAACTCAAAGCAAAATACTACAGAATATAAGACCTTTATAGCTATGAGATGTTGGCACCCGAGAGCATCGGAAACATTACAAGAGGTAAAAAAATATAAGCCGGAAGAAATAATTTTACTTCCATTGTATCCACAATACTCAGCAGCAACTTCTGGTTCTTCATTGTTAGAGTGGAAAGATTTAGCAAATAAAAGCAATTTAAATATAAGCACAAAAATAATTTGTTGTTATCCTGAGGAAAAAAAATTTATAAAAGCACATTCAAAATTAATTATAGAAAAAATTAAAAATCTTAAAAATTTCAAATTAATTTTTTCAGCACACGGACTTCCTGAAAAAAATATTAAAAAAGGTGACCCATATCAATGGCAAATAGAACAAAGTGTAAAAAGAATTATAAATGAGATAAATGATTCTTCTATTGATTATACATTAAGCTATCAAAGCAGAGTGGGACCTCTTAAATGGATAGGCCCATCCACAGAAGATGTAATAATACAAAACTCAAAATTAAAGAAACATTTAGTAATAGTACCAATAGCTTTTGTTTCTGAGCATTCAGAAACATTAGTTGAGCTTGATATAGAATATGAAATGTTAGCAAAAACTAATGGATGTGTTGGTTATACTAGAATTGAGGCTTTGGGTGTAAATGAAAATTTTATAGATGGTCTATCGGATCTTATTATAAATAAAGAAGATTATAAATTAACAGATGTTCTATATCCCCCAAAAAATAGATGTCCATCAAATTTCACAAAATGTCCTTGTTTAAACTAAATTATGAATTCATATTTATTGTTTAAATCTTTGCACTTAATTGCAGTTATATCCTGGATGGCTGGTTTGTTATATCTTCCAAGAATTTTTGTCTATCATGTTGAAAATATGGAAAAAAAAGAAGCAACAGATATATTTGAAGTTATGGAAAAGAAATTATATTTCTACATCATGACGCCAGCCATGATTTTGACTTGGTTATTTGGAATTACACTAATTTATATAATTGGTTTTGAAGCTTTTTCGTACTTTTGGTTAATAATAAAATTAACTTTAGTAATACTATTGTCAATTTATCATGAGTATCTTAGAAAATGTTTGATGTCACTTAAGTTAAGAACCAATACTAAATCATCAAAATTTTTTAGAATAATCAATGAAATACCCACTGTTTTGCTTATTTTTATTGTTTTTATTATAATATTTAAACCGTTATAGACTTGAAATTTAGAAATCAGTATATATATTTAACTTATCTTATTTAAATCCCAAACATGAATATACAAGAATTAAAAGAAAAAAGTTCAGAACATCTTATAACTGAGGCAGAAAAATTAGGAATTGAAAATGCCAGCACACTAAGAAGACAAGAAATATATTTTGCCATCTTAAAAAAATTAGCAGAAAAAGGTGAAGAGATTACAGGTGGAGGCGTTCTCCAACTATTACAAGATGGGTTTGGTTTTTTAAGAGCAATGGAATCTAACTATTTACCAGGGGCAGACGATATTTATATAAGTCCTAGCCAGATAAGACGTTTTGGATTGAGAACAGGAGACACTGTAGAAGGTCCTGTTAGAGCTCCAAAAGATGGGGAAAGATATTTTGCATTACTTCATGTAAGTAAAATTAATTTTGAAGATCCTGATAAATTTAAACACAAAATAGCTTTTGATAACTTAACTCCACTATACCCTAACAAACAATTGGGAATGGAAGTTGAAACAACAAAAATTGAAAAAAAACCAGATCTTACCCCAAGACTAATTGACCTAGTTAGTCCAATTGGAAAAGGACAGAGATCTTTAATAATATCACCTCCAAAAGCTGGTAAAACAATGATACTTCAGAGTATTGCAAATTCAATTTCTGCAAATCATCCTGAATGTTATTTAATGGTTTTGTTAATTGATGAAAGACCTGAAGAGGTAACTGATATGCAGAGAACTGTTAAAGGAGAGGTTATTAGTTCAACATTTGATGAGCCAGCGCAGCGTCATGTTGCTGTAGCTGAAATGGTAATTGAAAAGGCAAAAAGATTAACAGAACATAAAAAAGATGTAGTTATTTTATTAGACTCAATAACAAGACTTGGAAGAGCATACAATGCTGTGGTGCCAAGCTCAGGGAAAGTATTAACAGGTGGTGTGGATGCAAATGCTTTACAAAGGCCAAAAAGATTTTTTGGAGCAGCCAGAAATATTGAAGAAGGTGGGTCTTTAACTATAATTTCTACTGCGTTAATTGACACAGGAAGTAGAATGGATGAGGTAATTTTTGAGGAATTTAAAGGAACAGGAAATAGTGAATTAATATTAGATAGAAAAATTTCAGATAAAAGAATTTTCCCAGCCATTGATATAACAAAATCTGGAACAAGAAGAGAGGAATTGTTATTTGATAAAAATGATTTACAAAAAATGAATGTCTTAAGAAGAATTATAGCTCC